>DASUIJ010000281.1:0-13987 GCA_036279815.1 Phenylobacterium sp.
CGGCGGCGCCCGCGTCCCCCTGGGCCGGCCTGGCCTTACTCGCGGGACTGGGCGCGCAGATCATCATCGGGCGCTGTCTGAGCGAGCGCCTGACCCGCCAGCCTGGGCGCGATCAACTGGCGGCGGGCGGGCGGTTGAAGGACGGTCTGGGCGCCTATCTGATGGCGGCCGCCGAACTGCGCGCCTTTGACCTCACGCCCCGCGCGATCGACGCCCTGATGGTCCATGACGCCGCGCTGGGCCGCGCGGCCCTTCAGCGGAACTCCGCCGAGTCGATCCTGGGCCTCGTTCAGTCCGGCCTTGTCGCCCTGACGCTCATCGCCGTGGCGGCGCTGTCGTCGCATGCCCCCCTTCCCTTCGCCGCCTTGGCTGTGCTGGCCGCGCTGGCCGGCATGGAGGGCGTCAACGGGCTCCTGCGCGCCGCCCAGCAGCAGGGCGCCTACGACGCGGCGGTCGCGCGTCTCGACGCGGTGATCTGGGATGCGGCAGCCCCTGCCCCTGCCCCGCCGGCGACCTCGACGATCGAGATCGACGCTCACCTGCTCCCCGCCGGCTCCCGCGTGGCGATCACGGGTCCCTCGGGCTGCGGCAAGACGAGCATCCTCGAGGCGCTCCTGGGTTTGCGCGAGGCCTCGCCCGGCCGGTTCCGCATCGGATCGCGGCCCCTGGAGTCGGCGCCGGCGGGATGGGCGCGTACGCTCTTCACCTATGCGCCGCAGGATGCGCGGCTGCTGACCGGAACCGTGGCGGAAAACCTCAGGCTCGCGGCGCCCGAGGCGAACGAGACGGCGCTATGGGAGGCCCTGGCGGACGCGCAGCTGGAGACCCGGGTTCGACGCCTGCCCCGGGGCCTGGAGACCTGGATCGGCGATGGCGGCGAAGCCCTGTCCGGCGGCGAGCGGCGTCGGCTGGCCCTGGCGCGCGCCTATCTGCGTCCGGCGGCCTGGATGTTGCTCGACGAGCCGTCCGAGGGGCTCGACCGCGACACGGAGTCGGCGTTGGTGGAGGCGCTGGACCGACGGTTGCGGCGGACCGGCCAGGGCCTGATCCTCGTCAGCCACAGGCCCCATCCCCTGTCGATCTGCACCCGGTCGCTGGCCATGGGCGAAGGGACCGAGGGGACGATCCTGGGGTCGTGAGCCTCCGCGCTGGACCGGCGCTCAGAGATCCGGAGCGGCGTTCGCCCTGGGTCGGTGCGCGCCGTCCGGCCCGCCGGGCAGCTCCCCCCGGCTCGCGGCGATGCCGAGCTGGAGGCTCTGGGCGATCATCTCCGACTTGGCGACGAACAGCGCCGCGGCGTCCGGCGGACAAAGCTGTTCCGCGGTCTGACGGAAGACGTGGAGCCATCGCGCGAAGTGGGTCGGGCGGATTCCCTCGACGCGCACGTGGGCTTCCATCGGCGCGCCCTTGAAGCGGCCGGTCATCAGGAGCACCGACGACCAGAAGTCGCAAAGCTTGGCCAGGTGGGCGTCCCAGTCGTCGCCGATGACGCGGTTGAAGATCGGTCCCAGGGCAGGGTCGACCCGGACCTTGGCGTAGAAGGCGTGAACCAGGTCATGGATCATCGCCTCCGTCACCCCCGCAGCGACGCCCGGCCCCACTCGCGGAGTCCGCGGTCTGATCGGTCCGGGCATGTTCACGCGCGCCTCCAGCAACGGTCCATAAAAGCAGTATCTACAATACTTCTTTTATCCTGACCAGACCCTGGCCCCGCCCGCCGCAGGTCACGGGTGGGCCGCCGCCACGGCGGTCAGGTTCACAATGCCGCGCGCGGTGATGGTGGGCGTCAGGACGTGCACCGGCTTCGACATTCCCAGCAGCATCGGGCCGACCAGCAGGCCGCCGTTGGACGCCTGCAGGAGGGTCAGGGCGATATGGGCGGCGTCGAGGTTCGGCATGACCAGCAGGTTGGCCGAGCCCTTCAACGGGCTGTCGGCGACGAGCCGGCTGCGCAGCGGTTCCGCCAGGGCGGCGTCGGCGTGCATCTCGCCGTCCACTTCCAGGTCCGGGCAGCGCGCGCGGATGAGGCCCAGGGCCTGCCGCATCTTCCGGGCGCTGGGCGAGTTGGAGGCGCCGAAGCTGGAGTGGGACAGCAGCGCCGCCTTGGGTTCCACGCCGAAGCGCCGGACGGCGTCGGCGGCGAGCTCGACCATCTCGGCGATCTGTTCGGCGCTCGGATCCACGTTCATGTGGGTGTCGCAGAGAAACAGCACGCCGTTCCTCATGATCAGGGCCGAGAGCGCATAGATCCGGTCGAGCTTGGCCCGGCGGGGAATGATCGGCATCACATAGGTCATGTGCCGCCACCAGTCGCCGGAGCCTCCGCAGATGGCCGCGTCGACCAGGCCGGCTTCCAGCAGCATGGCGGCGGCGACCGTGGGCCGCCGCTCCATGCGCCGCGCGGCGGCGTCGGGCGGCGCGCCGCGTCGGCCGACGAGCTGCTGATAGCGCGCCACCAGGGGCTCGAAGACCGCCCGGTCCTGCTCCGGGTCCAGCACCTCGACCTGGACGCCGATCTTCATCCTCAGGCCCAGTTCCAGCGCCTTGGCCTCGATCAGGGCGCGGCGGCCGATCAGGACCGGCCGCGCGAGCCCCTCGTCGACGACCGTCTGCACCGCCCGCAGCACCCGACCGTCTTCCCCCTCGGCGAAGGCCACCCGCTTGGCCGCCCGGCGCGCGGCGTCGAACAGCGGCCGCATGAGCTGGCCGGAGCGGTAGACGAAGGTCTCGAGCTCGGCCCGATAGGCGTCCAGGTCGGCGAGCGGTCGCTTGGCCACGCCGCTGTCCATCGCCGCCTTGGCGACGGCCGGCGCGATCTTCAGGATCAGGCGCGGATCGAACGGCTTGGGGATGATGTAGCTCGGACCGAACAGCGGCGCCGCGCCGCCATAGGCCACGGCCACCACCTCCGAAGCCTCTTCCCGGGCGAGGTCGGCGATCGCCTCGACGGCCGCCAGCTTCATCGCCTCGTTGATCTCGGTGGCCCCCACGTCGAGCGCGCCTCGAAACACGAACGGGAAGCACAGCACGTTGTTGACCTGGTTGACGTAGTCGGACCGCCCGGTGGCCATGATCGCGTCCGGCCGATGCTCGCTGACGAGCTCCGGAAGGATCTCGGGGTCCGGGTTGGCCATGGCCAGGATCAACGGCCGGTCCGCCAGCAGGTGCAGCCATTCGGGCTTCAGGACCCTGGGCGCCGACAGGCCGAGGAAGACGTCGGCTCCGGCGAGTACGTCGGGCAGGGTCCGGGCGTCGGTCTGGCGGGCGTAGACGGCCATGTTCGGCGGCATGTCGGCCTCGCGGCCCACATGGACCACGCCGTTGATGTCGGTGAGGGTGACGTTCTCGGCCTTCAGTCCCATGGAGACCAGGAGGTCGACGCAGGCCAGGGCCGCGGCGCCCGCGCCCGAGGTCACCAGCCGCACCTCCTCCAGCCGCTTGCCCTGCAGCAGCAGGCCGTTGCGCACGGCCGCGGCGCAGACGATGGCCGTGCCATGCTGGTCGTCGTGAAACACCGGAATCGACATCCGGGCCCGGAGCGCCGCCTCGATCGCGAAGCATTCCGGGGCCTTGATGTCCTCCAGGTTGATCCCGCCGAACGTCGGCTCCAGGGAGGCGACGATCTCCACGAACCGGTCGGGATCCTTGGCGTCGATCTCCAGGTCGAAGACGTCGATCCCGGCGAACTTCTTGAACAGGACCGCCTTGCCTTCCATCACCGGCTTGCTGGCCAGCGGGCCGATATTCCCCAGGCCCAGGACCGCCGTGCCGTTGGTGATGACGGCGACCAGGTTTCCCCGCGCCGTGTAGTCGTGGGCGGTCGCCGGATCCGCCGCGATCGCCTCGCACGCCGCCGCCACCCCGGGGGAATAGGCGAGGCCCAGGTCGCGCTGGGTGTCCATCCGCTTGGTCGGCTCGACCGACAGCTTCCCGGGCCGCGGAAGCCGGTGATAGTCCAGGGCCGCCCTGCGGAAGTCGTCATCCATCGCTGAATCTCCAAGTCGCGGCCGCGGAAGGACGCCTTATAGCGCCCGCAGGCGCGGGATCATCAGCCTGATGGGATTCAGAGACGGCCGAAGCCAAAATAAAAAGCCGCCGGCGCGCCGCTTCTCGGCGACGTCGGTTCGCCGATGTGGGGGCGATATGGCCCCGTCCCGCTCGGCGCCCCCGCACCTTTCGCAGGGGAACCTGCCCGATGCCTCATGCTTTAGGTTTGGTTAAGGCGCTCAGGCGCGCAAGGGACCTCGTTTTGGATAGTCGTGACACGTTTTCCGCCTCGCTGAACGACGAGGGCCGGTACCGGCTCCTGATCGACGCGATAGACGACTACGCGATCTACATGCTCGATCTGGAGGGACGGGTCACAAGCTGGAACCCGGGCGCGGAACGGTTCAAGGGCTATCGGGCGGACGAGATCATCGGTTCGCACTTCTCACGGTTCTATACCGACGAGGACCGCGCGGCGGGCCTGCCCGAGGAGGCGCTCCGGCTCGCCAGAACAGAGGGCCGGTTCGAGCGCGAAGGCTGGCGTGTGCGCAAGGACGGCGCCCGCTTCTGGGCCCACGTGGTCATCGATCCGATCCGGACGCCTGCGGGCGATTTCGTCGGATACGCAAAGGTAACCCGAGACCTCAGCGAGCGCCGGGCCGCGGAGGACGCCCTGCGGCGGAGCGAACAGGAATTCCGGCTCCTCGTGCAGGCCGTCACCGACTACGCCATCTACATGCTCTCCCCGTCGGGGCGGGTCACCAACTGGAACGCCGGGGCTGAACGGATCAAGGGCTACCGCCCCCAGGAGATCATCGGCGAGCACTTCAGCCGCTTCTATACCGAGGAAGACCGCGCCGCCGGGCTGCCCGCCCAGAACCTGCGCCGGGCCGGGCAGGACGATCGTTTCGAGACGGAGGGCTGGCGGCTGCGCAAGGACGGGTCCCGGTTCTGGGCCCACGTGGTCATCGACGCGATCCGCAATGACGCCGGCGAGCTGATCGGGTTCGCCAAGATCACCCGTGACATCACGGAACGCCGAGAGGCTCAGACCGCGCTGGAGGCCGCCCGGGAGGCCCTCTTCCAGTCTCAGAAGATGGACGCGATCGGGCAGCTGACCGGCGGAATCGCCCACGACTTCAACAACCTGTTGATGGTCGTCATCAGCGGGCTGGATATGCTGCGCAAGCGCCTGCCGCCCGACCCGAAGATCACCAGCCTCCTCGACAATGTGATGCAGGGCGCGGAGCGTGGGGCGGCGCTGACGCAACAGATGCTGTCCTTCGCCCGCAAACAGGAAATGAAGCTGAAGCCGGTCGCGCTCCCGGACCTGGTGGACGGCATGGGCGAAATGCTGCGGCGCTCCCTGGGCCCCGAATTTCGCCTGGCGATCAACCTGCCGGCGAACCTTCCGCCCGTACTCAGCGACGAGAACCAGCTTGCGTCGGCCCTGCTCAATCTGGCCGTGAACGCCCGCGACGCCATGCCCGACGGCGGCGAGATCGCCATCTCCGCCGAGGTCATCCCGCCCGAGGCCGGCGCTGCGTCAGGCGCCGACGAGCGCTTTGTGGTTTTGTCGATATCCGACACGGGCGAGGGCATGGACGAGGAGACCCTCGCCAAGGCGGTCGAGCCTTTCTTCACGACCAAGGGGATCGGCAAGGGCACGGGGCTGGGCCTTCCCATGGTTCACGGACTGGCGGCCCAGTCGGGCGGCCGCCTGGTGCTGAAGAGCCGCAAGGGCGACGGCACGACCGCGCAGTTGTGGCTTCCGGTCGCCGGTGCGGAAATCGCGGCCGCGGCGCCGGTCGCGATCCTCGAGGACATATCGACGCCCTCTCTCCTGATCCTGGCCGTCGACGACGATTCCCTGGTGCTGACCAGCACGACCGCAATGCTGGAGGACCTCGGCCATCGCGTCGTCAAGGCGGGGTCCGGCGCCGAAGCCTTGACCGTGCTGAGGGCCAATCCGGATATCGCCCTGATCATCACCGACCAGGCGATGCCGCAGATGACCGGCGCGCAGCTGAGGGACGCGATACAGGCGCGCCGCCCGGACCTGCCCGTCCTGCTAGCGACCGGCTTCGTGGATCTTCCCGCGGGCGCTGACCCGGACCTGCCGAGGCTCGCAAAACCGTTCACTCAGGCCCAGCTTGCGCAAGAGATCGCCAGGATGGCGGCTCGAGGGACGCCGGCGCTCGTCCCCTAGTTCGCGCGTCCCCGCAAGTCCCGTCCCCCGCGGGGAATCCACGGGGTTTGGCGCGGCCGGACCGCGCCAATCGACTCGCGCCTACGTTGCATCCCCAGGGTTATTCGCCGTTTAACAGCAAGCCTGCGCGACGTTGAAATGGCCTCATCGCTCGCGAGCACTCGTCGTTTGTTCGCACCCCGCCCGTCCCACAACCTGAGGTTCGGTAGCAACGGGGCGTTTGGCGATGGACACGCGCACGACAGTGATAGCAGGAGCGGGGGTCGCGGTCGCGGCCACCGCGGCGGTGGTGGCCGCGTCAGGGGCCTTGGGGCCGAACGCCGCCAGCCTTGCCAGTCCGACGCCGCAGGAGGCGGCGCGCCTTCTCACCCAGGCGACCTTCGGCGTCACCGACGACGACATCGCGGCGGTGCAGAGCGCGGGAATGGAGGGTTGGATCGACCAGCAGATGGCGATGCAGCCGTTCTCGACCCTCGACTTCATGAACCAGCGGAACGACGACGAGACGCTGCGGGTGGAGCCCCACGGCAACTTCGTCCGCAGTTTCTGGATCGGGGCCATCAACCGGCCCGACCAGCTGCGCCAGCGCATGCAGTTCGCGCTGTCGCAGATCTTCGTCGTCTCCCGCGAGAACGAGACCCTGGAGTTCGACGGGGCCTTCGGCACCGGCAACTATTACGACCTGCTCGCCAACAACGCCTTCGGCAACTTCCGGACCCTGCTCGAGCAGGTCACGCTGAACGCGATGATGGGGATCTTCCTGTCCTTCGTGAAGAACGACAAGGAGGACCCGGCCACCGGCCGGACGCCGGACGAGAACTATGCTCGCGAAGTCATGCAGCTGTTCACCATCGGGACGGTGATGCTCAACCCCGACGGTTCGCCGCAGCGCGACCGCTCGGGAAACACCATCCCCACCTACACCCACGACGACATCGCGGGCCTGGCCAAGGTTTTCACCGGGATCAGCTGGTTCTCGCCGACTCCGGACGACGGCACCTTCCTGTCGGCGTCCAACCCCTACATCAAGCCGATGATCTTCTACCCGACGCACCATTCGACCTCGCGCAAGGTCTTCCTGGGCGTCGTGATCCCGGCGTCGACGACTCCAAACCCCGCAGGCGACCTGAAGGTGGCGCTGGACACCCTGTTCAACCACCCCAATGTCGGCCCCTTCATCGCCCGGCGCCTGATCCAGCAGTTCGTCACCAGCAACCCGACGCCGGCCTACATCGCCCGCGTGGCCGCCCGGTTCGACAACAACGGCCAGGGCGTGCGCGGTGACCTGGGCGCGGTGCTCAAGGCGATCCTGCTGGACAACGAGGCCCGCGACACCGCCGCCGCCCAGGCCAACCCGAACTTCGGGAAGCTCCGCGAGCCGATGATCCGGATGACCAACTGGGGTCGCACCTTCCACGCCCGCTCGATCAACGGCTTCTACGAGATCGGCGAGACCGGCGCTCCCACCTTCCTGGCCCAGGGCATCCTGGACGCCCCCTCGGTGTTCAACTTCTGGCGCTCCACCTATGTGCCGCCCCACACCCGGATCGGGGACCAGGGACTGGTGGCGCCGGAATTCCAGGTGCTCAGCGAGCTTACGGCGGCCAGCTACATCAACGTGATGCGCTTCACCGTCGACCAGGGGATCGGAGCCGACATCACCGATTTCAGCGGCACGGACGTGGTCAGCGACTACACGGCGGAGGTGGCCCTGGCCGCGACCCCGGAAGCCCTGCTCGACCGCCTGAACCTGCTGCTGTTCTACGGCCAGATGTCGGCCGGCCTGCGCCAGCAGATCCTGGCCGCGGTCAACGCCGTCAACATCCCTGCCAGCCCCGACAGCGCGATCCAGGCCGCCAGGCTCAACCGCGCCAAGCTCGCCATCTTCCTGTCGATGGTGTCCGGCGAATACCTGACTCAACGTTGAGGCCAAGGAACATGACCAACTCTTCGAGCCGCCGGGAATTCCTGCG
This sequence comes from Phenylobacterium sp., assembly GCA_036279815.1. Taxonomy (GTDB): domain Bacteria; phylum Pseudomonadota; class Alphaproteobacteria; order Caulobacterales; family Caulobacteraceae; genus Phenylobacterium. The sequence continues at coordinate 8,170 of DASUIJ010000281.1, forward strand.
CTGGAGCGCCGGTTTCTCCATGCTGGGCGCCGCCGCCCCCCTCGCCCTTCAGCTGACCGCCGCCGGCTCCGCCGCGGCTGCGGGCGCGCCCGACTACAAGGCGCTGGTCTGCCTGTTCCTCCAGGGCGGCCAGGACTCCAACAACCTGGTCCTGGCCACCGACCCGGACAGTTTCGGCCGCTACACCTCCGCGCGGAACAACGGCCAGGATCCGATCGCCCTGATGGCGCCCGGAACGCCGGTCCCCGACGTCCCTCCGGGCACGCGCCTGGACCGGCCCGCCCTGTGGGGCGGCGTCCTGCCGATCGTCCCCAGGACCGCGCAGGCCATCCCGGCCGGCACAACGGTCACCGGCGCGCGCACCTTCGCCGTGCACCCCATGATGGCGCCGGCCGTGCCCCTGTTCGAACAGGGCCGACTGGCCGTACTGGCCAATGTCGGGATGCTGCTGCAGCCCACCACCAAGGCGCAGTTCGAGGGCCGAAGGGTTCCGATCCCGCCGCAGCTGTTCTCCCACAACGACCAGCAGTCGAGCTGGCAGGCCGGCGCGATCGACGGGGCCCAGACCGGCTGGGGCGGGCGGCTGGGCGACGTGCTGGCCAGCCAGAACGGCGGGGCGTCGATCTTCACGACGGTCTCGGCGGACGGCAACGCGGTCTTCCTGTCCGGCAACGTGGTCAACCAGTACCAGGTCAACACCCAGGGCTCCCCGGCCATCGTGATCAACAACCGCAGCGGCTCGCTGTTCGGGTCGAGCCTCGGCGGCAGCACGCTGAACAGCATCATCCAGAACACCGGCGGCACGTCCAACTTCGCCAACGACCATGCCACGGTCGTCCAGCGGGCGATCTCGGCGGCCACCTCGATCAACGCCGCGGTCGGCGTGCCGGCGGCCCAGGCGATCCCTCAGCCGCCCGCATTCTTCGAGCCGATTCAGGGGTTCCAGGACCAGAATCCCTGGACGGTGCAGCTCCACACCGTCGCCCAGCTCATCGCGGCGGCGCCGACCCTGGGCGTCAAGCGCCAGGTGTTCTTCTGTCGCCTGGACAGCTTCGACACCCACGACAACCAGAACCCGCGCGAGGCCTTGAACCTGGCCCGCCTGGCCCAGGCCCTGACCTATTTCGACAGCGTCCTGTCCAACATCGGCGGCGTCGACATGCGGGCCAACGTCACCACCTTCACCGCGTCCGACTTCTCCCGCGGCTTCGCGACCAACGGGTCGGGCACCGACCACGCCTGGGGCGGCCACCACCTGATCATGGGCGGCGCCGTGAAGGGCGGCGACATGTACGGCCAGTACCCGACCCTGGGCATCGACCGGCCGGACTTCAAGAACCCGGACATCTCCGGAAACAACATGATCCCCACAACCTCGGTGGATCAGTACGGCGCGACCCTGGGCAGGTGGTTCGGCGTCAGCGACAGCGACATGAACACGGTCTTCCCCCGCCTGGGGAACTTCAGCCAACGCTATCTGGGCTTCCTCTGATCGCATGATGGAGCCCACCCCCGACCGGACGCGCGCCGTATGACCCCCATGGCGGAGCGCTCCGGGACGATCGCAAGACCCAATTGGGCCGGATCGGCCCGGCCCCGGCGAGGTTCAGTCCTCGCCGGGGTCGTGGTCTTGTGTCTGTCCGCCGGCGCCGCGCGCGCCGATGTCCTGACGATCGGCGACGACGGCGCGGTGTCGGTCCAGCGGGGCCCGGCGCTCTATCTGACGCCGGACCTCGCACCCACCCCCCTCACGCCCTCCGCCGCCGGCCCTTCCGCCCAGCCGACGCCGGCTCCGGCCGAAGTCCGCGAGCAGATTCGCGCCGCGTCCGACCGGATGGGACTGGATCCGGCTCTCCTGGAGGCGGTCGCCTGGCGGGAGTCCGGGTTCAATCCCGCCGCCCGTTCGCCCAAGGGCGCGCGCGGCGTGATGCAGCTGATGCCCGGCACGGCCCGCGACCTGGGGGTCGATCCCGACGATCCCGGCGCCAACATCACCGGCGGGGGCCTCTATCTGCGCCGCCTGCTCGGTCGCTACGACGGCGACGTGGTCAAGGCGCTGGCCGCCTACAACGCCGGCCCCGGCGCGGTGGACCGGCATGGCGGCGTCCCCCCCTTCCCCGAAACCCGATCCTACGTCGCCGCCATCCTGGATCGCATGTCCCGCGCGGCGCCGGTCGGCGCGTCCGACGCCCAGCCCGGAAGAACCCCCCGATGAAATCCCTGAAGAACCTGCTTCGACCCCTCACCCCGACCTGGGCTCTGCTCGCCATCGCCCCGCCGGCGGCGGCCCAGGCGATCGGGCCCGACCCCGCGGGATCGGGCCCGATCCTCAATGCGCTGCAGTGGGTCCAGGGCACCCTGCTGGGCAACCTAGCCACCACCGCGGCGGTCATCGCCGTGGCGACGGTGGGCTTCATGATGCTGACCGGCCGCATCGAGTGGCGGCGCGGCGTCACCGTCGTGATCGGGGCCTTCATCGTGTTCGGGGCCGCCGCGATCGTGGCCGGCATGCGCGACATCGCATCCGTGGCGCGCTGAGCCGTGAGCCAGCTTGCCTCCGACCCGGTGTTCGCCGCCCTCACCCGCCCGCAGATGATCGGCGGGGTCACCTACAGCTATGCGGTGTTCAACCTGATCGCCACGGTGGAGGCGTTCCTGATCACCAAGAGCTTCTGGGCCCTGCTGGTCGCCCTGATCCTGCACGGGATCGGCTATCTGGGCTGCCTGCGCGAGCCGCGGTTCTTCGACCTGTGGATCACGCGGTCCAGCCGCTGCCCCCGAATCCGGAACTATCGCTTCTGGGGCGCGAACAGTTACCGGCCGTGAGCGGCGGCTACCTGACCACCGGCGCCGCGCGGCTGCTGGCGCCCCGGGAGGCCGCGATCGGCGATCGCCTGCCCTATTCCCGGCACGTGGACGACGCCACCCTCCAGACCCGCGACGGCCTGCTGGTGCAGGTGATCCAGCTCCAGGGTTTCCCGTTCGAAACCCGGGAAGACGACGAGCTCAACTACCGAAAGCAGGTGCGAGAGACCCTGCTGCGCGGCGCCGCCAGTTCGCGCCTGGCCATCTATCACCACATCCTGCGCCGGCCGGTTCAGGCGGCCCTCTCCGGCGAACCGGACGACCCCTTCTCGCTGCGGCTGGACCAAGCCTGGCGCCGCACCCTGGCCGAGCGGCGGCTGTTCTCCAACGACCTGTTCCTCACCCTCGTCCGGCGGCCCCTCCAGGGCCGCGCCGGCTTCGTCGAGCGGATCTTCCGGGCGTCGCCGCGGGACGACGCCGGGCTGGGCCAGGAGCTTCGCCAGCTCCACGCCACGGCCAGGACCTTCGTCGCCACCCTGGCCCCCTACGGCGCGCGGCTGCTGACCGCCTACGAGGCCGGGGGCGCGCACTATTCCGAGCCCTGCGCCTTCCTGGCCGCTCTCGCCAATGGCCAGGTCCGCCCCGTCCTGCGCCCCTCCGGCGATATCGGCCAGGCCCTGGCCGACCGCCGTCTGTCCTTCGGCTTCGAAGCCATGGAGATCGGCGCGGGCGGGGGTCAGCAGGCCCGCTTCGGCGCCATGGTGGCGATCAAGGACTACCCCGAGCGCTCGGCGCCCGGAATGCTCGACGCCGTCACCCGGCTGCCCTTCGAACTGGTGCTCAGCGAGAGCTTCGCCTTCGTCGACCGCCAGGCGACGCTGGATCGCATGGGCCTGGCCCTGCGCCGGCTGCGCGCCGCGGACGACGACGCCTTCAGCCTGCGGGAGGAGCTGGCCGCCGCCAAGGACCAGGTGGGCGCCGGCCGCGCCGCCTATGGCGAGCACCATCTTTCGATCCTGGTGAAGGCCGAAGACCTCCCGGCCCTCGACCAGGCCGTCGCGGAGGTTCAGTCGGCGCTGGCGGAGACCGGCGCGGCGGCGGTCCGCGAGGACGTCAATCTCGAGCCTGCCTTCTGGGCGCAGTTCCCAGGGAACTTCAAATACATCGCCAGGAAAGCTCTGATCTCCAGCGCCAATTTCGCGAGCTTCGCCTCGTTCCACAACCACGCGGTCGGCGAGGCCGAGGGCAACCACTGGGGCCCGGCCGTCACCACCCTCGAGACCACCGCCTCGGGCCCCTACTATTTCAACTTCCACGCCGGCGACCTGGGCAACTTCACGGTCCTCGGCCCCAGCGGCTCGGGGAAGACCGTGCTGCTCACCTTCCTCCTGGCCCAGGCGCGGAAGTTCCGGCCGCGGATCATCTATTTCGACAAGGACCGCGGGGCGGAGATCTTCATCCGCGCCATCTCCGGCCGCTACGACGTGCTGCGGCCGGGCGAGGCCACCGGCTTCAATCCCCTGCGCCTGCCCGACACCTCCGCCAACCGCGCCTTCCTCACCGAATGGCTGGCTCACCTGCTGGGCCAGGCGGGCGAGGCCCTCACCGCCGAGGACCGCAGCCTGGTGGCCGACGCCGTGGACGCCAACTTCGCCCAGCGGCCGGAGCATCGGCGCCTGCGCTATCTGCGCGAACTGTTCGTCGGCGCCCGACGGCCCAGCGCCGGCGACCTCGCCGCCCGCCTCCGCGCCTGGTGCGACGATGGCGAGTACGCATGGCTGTTCGACAACGTCGAGGACCGGCTGGACTTCGGCGCCGTCGCCTACGGCTTCGACATGACCCGCATCCTCGACACCCCCGTCACCCGCACGGCGGCGATGATGTACCTGTTCCACCGGGTCGAGCAGGTGCTGGACGGGTCGCCCGCCATCATCGTGGTCGACGAGGGCTGGAAGGCCCTGGACGACGAGGTCTTCGAGCATCGGCTCAAGGACTGGGAAAAGACCATCCGCAAGCGCAACGGCGTCATCGGGTTCTGCACCCAGAGCGCCTCGGACGCCCTGGAGAGCCGCATCGCCTCGGCCATCGTCGAGCAGGCGGCCACCCAGATCTTCCTGCCCAACCCCAAGGCCCGCCTGGCCGACTATGTCGAAGGCTTCGGCCTGACCACCCACGAGTACGAACTGGTGCGCTCCCTGCCCGACACCTCCCACTGCTTCCTGGTCAAGCAGGCCGACCACAGCGCGGTGGCGAGGCTCGACCTTGGCGGCATGCCCGACCTGGTCCGGGTGCTGGCGGCGACCGAGCGGTCGGTTCGTCGCCTCGACGCCCTGCGGGCCGAGCACGGCGACGACCCGGCCGCCTGGCTCGACCATTTCCTCCAGCCGGGGGATCGCCCATGACCCTGGCCTGCCCCGCGCCTCCCACCGACCTTGGCCTGATCCGCGCCGTCGTGGGGTCGGTGGACTGCAACGTGCGCACCTTCTCCCAGGCGGGCTACCAGGCGCTCACCGCGCCTCAGTCCCTGTTCCCGGCCGCCCTGACCGCCCTGCTGACCATCTATGTGGCCGTGCTCGGCTATCGGCTGATGTTCGGCGTGGGCGGCGCGCGGCTTGGCGACGCGCCGGTGATCGGGCTGAAGATCGGAGCGGTCCTGGCCGTCAGCCTGGGCTGGACCACGTTCCAGACCCTGGTCTTCGACCTGGCGATGAAGGCCCCGCTGGAGGTGGCGCGCATCGTCGGCGAACCCGCCGCCCGCAGCGGACGCGCCCTGGCGGCCGACCCGCTGAACGGCCTGCAGGCCGCCCACGACGAGATCGCCGCCGACGCCGCGGCCTTCGGCAGGCAGGCCGGTCCCAATCCCCAGGTGCTGAACGGCGGCGCGGCCCAGGCGGCGGACGGCCTGTGGAAGGCCGCCAACATCCTGTTCATGAGCACCGTCGGGGTCTTCGTCCTCGCCATGGTCACCGCCGGCGAGCTGAGCGCCATCGGCCCGATCTTCGTGGCCTTCTTC
>DASUIJ010000282.1:0-4959 GCA_036279815.1 Phenylobacterium sp.
GGGCCCGCGTCGTCGCGATCTCCACCAGCGGAAGGGCGAACAGCCACGCCGTTCGCGCCGCCGTCTGCAGCGCCTCCAGATTCCGTCCCGGCATTGCGATCTCCCTGAATGGACTGAAACGCGCTCGACACCGCGCTCCGGCGGTCGCGGCGCGACTTTGTGCGCCCGACCCTAGACCGGCGTCGCCTCGATGATCACGAAGGCCTGGGCGTAGGGGTGGTCGTCGGTGAGGCTCAGATGGATCACCGCCTTGTGGCCGGCGGGGACCATCTCGTTCAATCGGGCCAGGGCGCCGTTGGTCAGGGCCATGGTCGGCTGGCCGGAGCGCATGTTGACCACGCCCATGTCGCGCCAGAACACCCCGCGGCGCATGCCGGTGCCCAGCGCCTTGGCGCAGGCTTCCTTGGCGGCGAAACGCTTGGCGTAGCTGGAGGCGGCGTCAGGCTTGCGCTCCGAGCGGGCGCGCTCGATGTCCGTGAACAGGCGCTGGGTGAAACGCTCGCCGAACCGGTCGAGGCTGGCCTGGATACGGCGGATGTCGGAGAGGTCGGATCCTATGCCCAGGATCACGCCGCCTTCTCCGCGCGCGACTCGTCCATCAGGGCGCGCATCCGCTGGATGGCCGGGGTCAGGCCCACGAAGATCGCCTCGCCGATCAGGAAATGCCCGATGTTCAGCTCCATGATCTCGGGGATGGCCGCGACCGGCTTGACGGTCTCGAAGTCGATCCCGTGCCCGGCATGGACTTCCAGGCCCAGGCGATGGGCCTCGCGCGCCGTGGTCTTGAGCGCCTCCAGCAGGCGCGGCGCGTCCGGCGAGCGGTCTCGGACGGCGTCGCAGTAGTGGCCGGTGGTCAGCTCCACCACCTGGGCGCCCACCGACTGGGCCGCGGCGACCTGGTTGAGGTCCGCATCGATGAAGCACGACACCCGGATTCCGGCGTCGACGAACCGGCGCACCACCGGGGCGATGGCGTTGTGCCCGCCGGCCACGTCCAGGCCGCCCTCGGTGGTGATCTCCTCGCGGCGCTCCGGCACCAGGCAGGCGGCGTGCGGCCGATGGGCCAGGCAGATCGCCTCCATCTCCGCGGTCACCGCCATCTCGAAATTCAGCGGAATGCCCCGCTTGCGGGTGATCACCGCCAGGGCGTCCATGTCGGAGTCGGAGATATGCCGACGATCCTCGCGAAGGTGGGCGGTGATGCCGTCGGCCCCGGCGGCCATGGCCATCTCGGCCGCCCGCATCGGGTCGGGATAGGTGGCGCCGCGGGCGTTCCGGATGGTCGCCACGTGGTCGATGTTCACGCCAAGGCGCAGTCGCTTCATTTCGCGATCCTCCGGCTGCCGGGGTCTTCCACCGGGATCGCCGCCAGCTCCGGCGGCAGCTGGTCGGCGGGATAGGCCGGCACGGTCAGCCGGGCCAGGGCCACGAACGGCGCGCCGGGATCGGCCTTGCCGCCGGAACGGTCGACGATGCAGGCGGCGACCACGACGTCGCCCCCCGCCGCCTTGATGGCCTCGACGCATTCGCGCGACGACAGGCCCGTGGAGACGATGTCCTCCACCATGGCGATGCGCGCGCCCTTCGGGATCGTGAAGGCGCGGCGCAGCTTGAATTCGCCCCCTTCCCGCTCGACGTACATCGACGGCACGCCCAGGTGCCGGGCGGTCTCGTAGCCGGGAATGATGCCCCCGACGGCCGGGGAGATGCACAGGTCCACCGGGCCCACCTCTTCCACGATCTTGGCGGCCAGCGCCTTGCACAGCCGCTCGGTGCGGTCGGGATACTGGAAGACCAGGTTCTTCTGCAGGAAAGTCCCGGAGTGCAGGCCGCTGGAGAGTACGAAGTGGCCCTCGCGCAGGGCGCCGGCGGCGCGAAACTCTTCGAGGACCTGTTCGGTGTTCATGGGATCGCGCCTCCTGCTTGACGCGGATTAGCGAATGACGGTCAGGCTGTCATCCGGGATGCGGACCACAGCCATGCCTGATCGCCACATCGAGCTGCGCACGCCGCGCCTGCTGCTGCGGCCATCCCGGCCCACGGACGCCGCGCGCTTCACCGAGATCCAGTCCAACTGGAACGTGACCCGGATGCTGCGCATGGCCGCCTGGCCCGTGGTCCCGGCGGAAATGGCGGCCTGGGTGGACGAGCATGCGCGGGAGTGGTCGGCGGGGACCGCCTATCGTTTCGCGGTCGAACGCGACGGCTTGGTGATCGGCCTGTGCGACCTGGACGAGATCGAAGGGCCCCGGGGCGACCTGGGCTACTGGTACGACGAGGCGTCCTGGGGTCAGGGCCTTGCGACCGAAGCGGCCCGAGCCGTGGTCCGGTTCGGACTGGAGACGCTGGGTCTCACGCGGCTACGCTCGGGCCACGCCGCCGACAACGCGGCGTCGGGCCGGGTTTTGATCGGCCTGGGCTTCCGGCCGGGCGCCGAGACGATGAAATTCTCCCGCCCCCAGGGTCGCGAGATCGCCCACCTCGCCTACATGTTGGAAAAGTCCGGAGCCTGACCATGCCCCCCTTCCAGATGACCGGCCTCGACCACGTGGTGTTGAGGGTCGCCGACCTGCCGCGGATGCTGGCCTTCTATGAGGGCGTGCTGGGCTGCACGATCGACAAGGTGCAGGAGAAGATCGGCCTGACCCAGCTGCGGGCCGGCCGCTCGCTGATCGACCTGATCACCCTGGACGGATACCTCGGGAAGATGGGCGGCGCCGGCCCCGGCGCGGAGGGGCGCAACCTCGATCACTTCGCCATCGCCGTGACGCCCTTCGACGAGGCGGCGATCCGCGCGCATCTGGCCGCGCACAGTGTCGAGATCACCGATTCCGGGCAGCGCTACGGCGCCGAGGGCGACGGCCCCTCGATCTATGTGAAGGACCCGGAGGGCAACATCGTCGAGCTGAAAGGGCCGCCGAACTAGGCGGCGGCCAGTTTGGGTCGCCAGATCCGGGCCCCCAGGACATTGATCGCCAGGCCTCCGATCACCAGCGTCGCGGCGATCAGCTTCCAGGCAGGCAGCGATTCGCCCAGCAGGATCGCCGAGGCGGCCATGCCGAACACCGGCACCAGCAGCGACCAGGGCGAGACCGTCGCCGCCGGATAACGCGCCAGCAGATAGCCCCAGGCCACATAGCCGAACAGGGTGTTGCCCACCGACTGCCACAGCACCGCGGCCCAGGTGACGAGGCTTGCGTTGGCGACCCCCTGCGAGATGGCCGGCCAGCCTTCCACGGCGAAGGCGAGCGCTGCCAGCGGCGGGATCGAGAACAGGCTCGCCCACACCACATAGGCCAGCGAGCTGACTCCCGGCGTCGAGCGCTGGACCATGTTGCCGCCCGCCCAGGACATGGCGGCGATCAGCACCAGACCCAGGCCCAGCGGCGTGGTCGAGGCGTCGGTGTGGATCAGGATCACCCCCAGGCCCACCGTGGCCAGGGCCAGGGCTCCAAGCTGGAAGTATCGCACCCGCTCCCGGGTCAGCAGCATGGCGAGCCCGATGGTGAAGAACACCTGGGTCTGCACCACCAGCGACGCCAGGCCCGGCGAGATGTCGCCCTTCATGGCCATGAACAGCATGCCGAACTGGCCCAGGCCGATCAGAACCCCATAGGCCATCAGATTGCGCCACGGCACAGCCGGCCTCTTGATGAACAGGGCCGCCGGCAGGAAGGCGAACGTGAACCGCAACGCCGCCAGGGTCAGAGGCGGCAGGTGCGCCAGGGCCAGCTTGATGACTACGAAATTGGTCCCCCAAACCGCCATCACCGCCAGGGCCAGCAAGGCGTGCCGCCAGGTGAGCGATGCGGAGGTCATGGATGGGAATCCTTCGGCCAGCCCGGCCTTCAAGGCCTGACTTAGGGGCAAGGATGGCGATTGGCTAGACGCGGACCTCCTCCGCCCGGGCGGGCCAACCCTGGCTCCGGCAGGCCCGATCCCTCGGATAGGGCGGCGAGGGCTCTTGAACGGCGGGCCCGCTCGTGACGAAATCGGCGGGCTGAACATCGTCTGGTCAGCCTGGAGGACGAGAGACCATGCCCAACCTGCGCATCCGCCGCACCGCCGGCGCCCTGGGCGCCGAGATTTCCGGCGTGGATCTGTCGCAGCCCCTCGATGACGCGACGATCGCCGAGATCCGCACCGCCTTCGTGGAGCACCAGGTCGTCTTCTTCCGCGACCAGGCGCTGACCCCGGAGCAACAGCTCGCCTTCGGCCGCCGGTTCGGCCCCCTGAACATCCACCCCTATGTGAAGGGCATGGCCGACCATCCCGAGGTGATGGAGATCATCAAGGAGCCGCAGGACAAGGTGAACTTCGGCGGCGGCTGGCATTCCGACATGAGCTTCCTGGAGCATCCGGCCATCGGCTCGATCCTCTATGCGGTGGAACTGCCCGACTGGGGCGGCGACACCCTGTTCTCCAGCCAGGCGGCCGCCTACGAGGCGCTGACCCCCGGCCTGCGGGCGACGCTGGACACGCTGAACGCCGTGCATTCGGCGGGGCGCGAGTACTCCGCCTCCGGCCACTCGGCCCAGAAGCGTTCGTCGATGAGCGTCGCCGAGGCCGAAGGCGCCACCGGCGAATTCATCCACCCCGTCGTGCTGGTCCACCCGGAGACGGGCCGCAAGGCGCTCTATGTGAACCCGGCCTTCACGATGCGGTTCGAGGGCTGGTCGAAGCGGGAATCCAAGCCCCTGCTCGACTTCCTGTTCGATCATTGCCGGTACGAGGCCTTCACCACCCGGTTCGTCTGGTCGCCGGGCTCGGTGGCGTTCTGGGACAACCGCTCGGTCTGGCACTTCGCGCTGAACGACTATCCCGGCCAGCGGCGCCACATGCGCCGGGTGACGGTCGAGGCCACGAATCCCGCGGCCTCCCATGGCAAGACCCACGCGGTGGAGCGCGCCTAGCCCTTGGAGCGATCCACCGTCTCGATGGACGGATTGGCGCGCAGGG
>DASUIJ010000283.1:0-3413 GCA_036279815.1 Phenylobacterium sp.
TCGCCAGCGTGACGCCGGAGCTCCAGGTGCTGGCCGACACGTCGCCGGACACCTCGCCCCAGCGCCGCGACGAGCCTTATCGGCGCGCGCTCTCCAACATTTACGCCCGCCTGGCCGCGGCCTATCCCCAGCTGACCGGTGAGCCGCCCGCCCGTCCGCCCGCCGGCCCCGCCGAACCATATGACGGCCCCGACGCCCTGCGCGCCGACCTGCAGACCCTCCAGGACAGCCTGGTCAAGCGCCACGGCCCCGCCTTCGCCCGCGGTCCGTTGCCGGACCTGATCCGCGCGGTGGAGATCTTCGGCTTTCATCTGGCGCGTCTCGACCTGCGCCAGAACTCCGCCGTCCACGCCCGGGTCACCGCCGAGCTGCTGAAGGGTGCGGACGTCTGCGCCGATTACGAGGCCCTGGGCGAGGACGCGCGCTGCGAGCTGCTGCTGGCCGAGCTGTCGCACGGGCGGCTGCTGCACACCCCCTTCGCCGAGTACAGCGAGGAGACCCGCCGCGAATACGACATCCTGACCGCCGCCGCCGATCTCAAGCGCCGCTACGGCCGCGACGCCATTCGCGCCCACATCGTCTCCAACACCACCTCGCTATCGGACCTGCTGGAGGTCTACCTGCTGCTCAAGGAGGTGGGCCTGTTCACGCCCGGCTCCCCCGCCCGCACGCAGGTTTTCGCCGAGCCGCTGTTCGAGACCATCGCCGACCTGCGCGCCGCCCCCGCCATCATGGCCCGCTACCTGGCCCTGCCCCTGATCCGCCAGCTGGTGGAGCCGGTGGGCATCCAGGAGGTGATGATCGGCTATTCCGACTCCAACAAGGACGGCAGCTACCTGACCTCGACCTGGGAGCTGCACCAGGCCTCCCTGGCCCTGGCCGAGGCGACGCGGAACGCCGGCCTGCGGCTGCAGCTTTTCCACGGCCGCGGCGGCGCCGTGGGACGGGGCGGCGGCTCCAGCTTCGACGCCCTGCTGGCGCAGCCTCAGGGCACCATCGGCGGGCGCATCCGCATCACCGAGCAGGGCGAGGTGGTGGCCAACAAATACGCCGACCCCGAGCTCGCCCGGCAAAGCCTGGAGACCCTGGCCGCCGGCGTCGTCCTGGCCTCCCTTCGCAAGCCCGCCCACTCCGAGCTGGCCGGGCCCCACGCCCGCACCATGGACGCCCTGGCCCGGGAGGCCATGACCGCCTACCGCGCCCTGGTCTACGAGACGCCCGGCTTCGTGGACTACTTCTTCGCCGCCAGCCCGATCAGCGAGATCGCCGACCTCAACATCGGCAGCCGCCCCACCTCCCGACAGGCCAGGCGCAGCATCGAGGCCATGCGGGCCATTCCCTGGGTGTTCTCCTGGTCCCAGTCCCGAGCGATGCTGCCCGGCTGGTTCGGCTTCGGCTCGGCCGTGGCCCATGCCGGCGCATCGGTCGAGCATCTGCGCGAGATGCACGCCGCCTGGCCGTTCTTCTCGTCGGCGCTCGCCAACATGGAGATGGTGCTGGCCAAGAGCGACATGGCCATCGCCGGCCGCTACGCGGGACTGGTGGAAGACCGCGCCCTGGCCGACCAGGTGTTCGGCGCCATCCGGGCCGAATGGGACCGCACGGTCGAGGCCCTGCTGCAGATCACCGGCCAGGCCGCCCTCTTGGACAACAACCCCGACCTCGCCGCCGTGATCCGCTCGCGCCTGCCCTATATCGACCCGCTGAACCACCTGCAGATCGAACTGATCCGCCGCCGTCGCGGCGGCGAGGACACCGAAGCGGTGCGCGACGGGATCCACCTGACGATCAACGGGATCGCGGCGGGGTTGCGGAATACGGGGTAGGGGGCGGCGGGTCCTGCCCGGAGCGTCAGAAACCCGCCGTGCTGGTTGGAAGACCGAGGAACAGGCGGCCCACGGTCTCCAGGATGTTGGGCGAGACCATGAAGTGCTGGGTGGCGACGTGGATGTCGCGGAACTGCCGCTGCAGTGGGGAGACCGCATAGACGGAGGTCCCGCCGGCGAGCGTATACATGGCGTCGACCACGGCCGTGGACTCGCTGACCGCGTGATTGACCGCCAGCCGCATGTCCCGGCTGTGGGCGAGCGCGACCGGTTCTGGCCCCTGGGCCGCCTCCCAGGCCGCATCGATCGTCTGGTAGAACAGGGCGCGCGCGGCCCGCAGGCGGGCTTCGGCGCGGGCGATCTCGATCTGGGCGTGCGGCCGCTCGGCGAGGGGCGCGGATGACCCGCCCCGGCGCTTCTCTCCGGCCACGCGCGTCGCCTCGTCGAGGGCCGCGCGGGCGACGCCGAGGCTGACGGCGCCGATGCCCTGGGCCAGGGGCGAAAAGGCCGGGAAGCGGAAGAGCGGCCGGTCGGGCAGCGCCTTCACCAGCACGCCGGCGGCATGGCGCTCGGGAACGAAGACGTCCCTGACCTCGAACGCGGTGCTGCCGGTGCCGCTGAGGCCCGAGACATGCCACGTGTCCAGCGAGGTCACCTGCTCGGCGGGGAAGAACAGCATGTGGTTGCGCGGCAGGCCGGCGGAGTTCCTTAGGGGCTCGCCGTCCTCGACCAGCACGCAGCCGCCGCCGATCCAGTCGGCGTTGGGCGAGCCGGAACCCCAGTCCCAGCGGCCGGTGACGCGGAAGCCGCCCTCGACCCTGGTGGCGACGCCATTGGCGGCGAAGACGCCGGTGGCCAGGCTGTCGGGCCGCGCCATGATCTCGCCCACGGCCTCGGGGGTCAGGCGCCCCAGCGCCAGGGTCGTGGTCGCGGCGATGAACACCACCCAGCCGCAGGCCGCGTCGCCCTGGGCCAGGGCCTCGTAGACCTCGGCGGCGGTGCGCGGCGACACTTCCAGGCCGCCGTGCGGCGCGGTCAGGAACATGCGGTAGAAGCCGGCCGCGCCCATGGCCAGCGAGATGTCGCGGGGGATGCGCCGGGCCGCCTCGATCTCGGCGCCTCTCGGGGCCACCTCGGCGGCGAAGCGACGGGCGCGTTCGACCAGGTCCGTCTCGACGTTCATGCCATGGCTCCCCTTCGACGGCGGCCAGCCGAGGGCCTTTTCCCCGGCCTGTCAACGCGCAGGTCCGCGCCTAGTCCGCGATGCGGATCAGCATCTTGCCGGTGTTGGCGCCTTCGAAGAGGCCGATGAGACCCTCGGGAGCCCGCTCGAATCCCTGAAGGACCGTCTCCTGGTACTTGATCTGGCCCGCCTTCAGCCAGGTGGTCATGTCGGACAGGAACGCGGCGTTCAGGTGCGGGAAATCCCCCGCCACGAACCCCTCCATCCGGATGCGTCCATAGATCAGGCTGAAGAGGTTCTTCACGCCCTCGCCGCCGCCGTTGTAGGTCGAGATCATTCCGCAGACCGGGATGCGCCCGCGCAGGTTCATGCGCGGCAGAGCGGCGTCCAGATGGGCGCCGCCC
>DASUIJ010000284.1:0-12747 GCA_036279815.1 Phenylobacterium sp.
TGCGCCATCATCTTCATGTGGACCCCGCCGCACTTCTGGGCGCTGTCGCTCTACACCAGCGAGGACTACGAGAAGGCCGGGGTGCCGATGATGCCGGTGGCGGCGGGCGCGGCCTCCACCCGCAAGCAGATCCTGATCTACAGCCTGCTGTTCACCCCGCTGTGCCTCGTCCCGGCGTTCACCGGCCTGGGCGGCATGGCCTATCTGGCGGTGTCGGGCCTGGGCGGGCTGGTCTTCCTGGTCCTGGCCTGGCGGGTGTTCAGGAGCCGGGCCGGCGACGCCGCCGATCCGCGCGAGGACGACGGCCTCTATGACGTCAAGGCCGCCGCCAAGGACGCCCGCAATCTTTTCGCCTTCTCCATCCTCTATCTGACCTTGCTGTTCGCCACCTTGCTGGCCGAACACGCCCTGGGCCTGCCGGCCCTACCGGGAGCCTTCCGATGAGCGACCCCGCCAGGGAATCCGAAATCGAAGCCCGCGCCCGGCGCGGCCGCAATATCGCTCTGGCCCTGGGGCTGGTGCTGTTCGTCGTCCTTGTGTTCGTCGTCACGATCGTGCGTCTGGGAGCCAATGTCGCCCAACGACCCTTCTGAGCGTCCCGCGGCCCTGTCCCGCGGCGGCAAGAGAAACCTGAGCGTCGCCGTGATCTGCTTCGCGGTGTTCGGCGGCATGGTCGGCGCGGCCTACGCCTCGGTGCCGCTGTACAAGGCCTTCTGCCAGCTCACCGGCTATGACGGCACGGTCCGCCGCGCCGAGGTCGCTCCTGACCGGGTGGTCGAGAAGAAGCTGGTGATCCGCTTCGACACCAACATTCGCGACCTTCCCTGGACCTTCACGTCCGAACAGCCTTCGCAGACCGTGAAGATCGGCGAGACGGGGCTGGCCTATTTCAAGGTCACCAACAACTCGGACAAGCCGGTCACCGGCCACGCCGTCTACAACGTGGTGCCGGAAGCGGCGGCCACCTACTTCCAGAAGCTCGAATGCTTCTGCTTCTCGGACCAGACGATCGGGCCGGGAAAGACCGTGGAATTCCCGGTCGTCTACTTCGTCGATCCGAAATACGCGACCGACTTCGAGACCCGGAACAAGGAGGAGGTGACGCTCTCCTACACCTTCTATCCGGCGGTGCAGCCCAAACAGGCGCAAGCGTCGCAGGAGAAGGCGGCTTCGGCCCTTGGCGGATCGGCCAAGGCGGGGCTATAGCGTCACGCATATTGCCATTGCGCCGACTCCCTGGAGAGATCGGTCGGCGCGGATGAGATCTGAGAGGGGTTAGGACCGAAATGTCTGCGGGCGACGTCAAGCACGACTACCACCTGGTGAACCCGAGCCCCTGGCCGCTCCTGGGCTCAGCCTCCGCCGTTGTGATGGCGCTGGGCGGGGTTGTCTGGATGAAGGGCCTGTTCGGCCTGCCCAAGCACGATCCCCTGGTGTTCTTCATCGGCCTGGCCGGCGTGCTGTTCACCATGGCCGCCTGGTGGCGCGACGTGACCATCGAGGCCAACCAGGGCGACCACACCCCGGTCGTCTCCATCGGCCTGCGCTACGGCATGATCATGTTCATCGCCTCCGAGGTGATGTTCTTCGTGGCGTGGTTCTGGATCTTCTTCGAGATGGCCCTGTTCCATCACGCGCGCACGCTCTCCTCCATCGAGGAGGTCCGGACCGCCTGGGCCACCTGGCCGCCCAAGGGCATCGAGACCGTCCCGGCCTGGAACCTGCCCCTGGTCAACACCCTGACCCTGCTGCTCTCGGGCACCACGGTCACCTGGTCGCACCACGCGCTGCAGCAGGGCGACCGCAAGGGCGCCCAGATCGGCCTGATCCTGACCATCGCGCTGGGCGTCATGTTCACCTCGATCCAGGCCTACGAGTACAGCCACATCCTCCAGCACAAGTACTTCTTCGGCGGCGAGGGCGCGGAGAACTCGGGCCTCTACGGTTCGTCCTTCTTCATGGCCACCGGCTTCCACGGCTTCCACGTGCTGATCGGGACCATCTTCCTGACGGTCTGCCTGTTCCGGATGCTGGGCGGCGGCTTCACCCCCCAGAAGCACTTCGGCTTCGAGGCGGCGGCCTGGTACTGGCACTTCGTCGACGTGGTCTGGCTGTTCCTGTTCGCCTTCATCTACGTGGTCTTCGGCGGAGCCGTCGGCGGACACGGGTAGGGAATCTCATGGCCGGTCATAACCCACTGCTGTCGGGACTGACCGGCCACTGCCCGAACTGCGGGGAGGGCCCTTTGTTCGAGGGCTTCCTCAAGGTCTCCCCCAAGTGCGAGGCCTGCGGCTACGACCTGGCCAAGGCCGACTCGGGCGACGGTCCGGCGGTGTTCGTGATCATGATCGCGGGCTTCCTGGTGGCCTTCGCCGCCCTGTTCACCGAAGTCGCCTATCACCCGCCGGTCTGGGTCCACCTGATCGTCTGGCTGCCGATGACGGTGGTGGTCTGCCTGGCCCTGCTGCGCCCCATGAAGGGTCTGATGCTGGCGGCCCAGTTCGCCAACAAGGCCTCCGAAGCCCGGCATGAAGACTGACGCGACCACCGTCGCCAAACGCTTCCCGATCGGCCTGACCCTCGCCACGGCCGTGGCCCTGTCCATCCTCATCGGCCTGGGCGTCTGGCAGGTGAAGCGCCTGGCCTGGAAGGAAGCCCTGCTCGCGCGGGTCGCCGCCCTGCAGTCCGCGCCCGCCAAGCCGCTTCAGCCGCTGCTGGAGCACCTGCCCACCGGACCCGAGTCCGATTTCATCCGCGTCTCGGTCGACTGCCCCGGCCTGGGCGCCGCGCCCTTCCTGGAGCTCTATTCGGTGCGCGAGGCCGGCGCGGGCTCGCGGCTGATCTCGGCCTGCCGGGTGGCCGGCGGCCCCTACCGCTCGGTCCTGGTGGATCGCGGCTTCGTGGGCGACCAGGTCTCGGCCCGCCCGCCGGTCGACGCCGCCGACGTCACGCCGATGCATCTGGTCGGCGTGCTGCGCTCGCCCGACCGCCCCAGCTTCGTGACGCCGAAGAACGACGTGGCCGCCAACCGCTGGTACTGGCGCGACGTCCCGGCCATGGCCAAGGTCCTGGGCGTGAGCGCGCCGGCCCCCCTGATGCTGATGGCCGAGACCTCGACCAACCCGGAGTGGAAGGCCCTGAACCCCACGCCCCTGCCGGCGGAAATCTCCAACCGGCACCTGGAATACGCCCTGACCTGGTTCGGCCTTGCCGCCGCCCTGGCCTGCGTCTATGCCGCCAGCCTCTGGAAATGGTGGAAGAGCTGATGCGGTACGTCTCCACGCGTGGGGCCTCGCCTTCGGTGGGCTTCGTCGATGCGATCCTGGCCGGCCTGGCTCCGGACGGCGGCCTCTACGTGCCCGAGGAATGGCCGACCCTCACCCATGCCGAGATCGCCGCCTTCGCCGGCAAGCCCTACGACCACGTGGCGACCGAGATCCTGGCCCGCTTCGTCGGCGACGAGATCCCGCGCGGGGTGCTGGCCGACATGTGCGCCGAGGCCTATGCCAGCTTCACCCACCCGGCCGTGGTCCCGCTGACCCAGATTGCGCCGGGCGGTTTCATCGCCGAACTGTTCCATGGGCCGAGCCTGGCCTTCAAGGACGTGGCCATGCAGTTGCTGGCCCGGCTGTCGGACCATGTGCTGGGGCGGGAGAAGCGCACCCAGACCATCCTGTGCGCGACCTCCGGCGACACCGGCGGCGCCGCGGTCGAGGCCTTCCGCGGCCGCGCCAACACCCGCATCGTCGCCATGTTCCCCGACGGGCGCATCTCCGAGGTGCAGCGCCGGTTCATGACCACGGCGGAGGAGGACAACGTCCGCTGCGTCGCCGTCGCCGGGACCTTCGACGACTGCCAGGCGATCCTGAAGGACGCCCTGGCCGACCAGAGCCTGAAGCAGTCGGTGGGGCTGTCGGCGGTCAACTCGATCAACTTCGCCCGCATCGTCGCCCAGGCCGTCTACTACTTCACCACGGCCGTGGCCCTGGGCGCGCCGCACCGGGAGGTGGCGTTCTGCGTGCCCTCCGGCAATTTCGGCGACGGGTTCGCGGGCTTCGTGGCCAAGCGGATGGGCCTGCCCATCTCGCGCATCACGGTGGCCACCAATTCCAACGACATCCTGGCCCGCGCCTTCCAGGAAGGCCGCTACGCCCGCGGCGCGGTGGCCGTCACCCAGTCGCCGGCCATGGACATCCAGTCGGCGTCCAACTTCGAGCGGCTCTATTACGAGTGCGCGCGACGGGACGGGCTGGAGACGGCCCGCGCGTTCAAGGCCTTCGCCGAGACCGGCTTCATCGAGATTCCGCCCCAGGCCCTGGCCGCCATGCGCGAGCTGTTCCAGGGGACCTCGGTGAGCGAGGGCGACACCAGCCGCGCCATCCTCTCGACGCTGAACGAGACCGGGGAGCTGATCGACCCCCACACCGCCGTGGGCGTCGCCGCCTTCCATCGCCTGCGCGACGTGCATGAGCCGATCGTGGTGCTGGCGACGGCCCATGCCGCCAAGTTCCCCGAGGCGGTGGCCGCCGCCGCCGGCGAGACCCCGGTCACCCCGCGCAAGGCCCGGGCCCTCGCCGCCAAGGCCGAGCGGTTCGACCGGCTGCCGGCGGAGGCCGATGTCATCAAGGCCTATGTCCGCGCCTTCGCGGAGGCCTGAAGCCGGCTTGGCCAGTCTTCACACCCTGTCCAACGGCGTCCGGGTGGTCTGCGACCCGGTGCCGGGGCTCGAGACCGTGGCGCTGTCGGTGGTCGCCGGCCGCGGCGCCCGCCACGAGGACGCCGCCCGGTCGGGGTGGTCGCACCTGATGGAGCACATGGTCTTCAAGGGCGCGGGCGACCGCTCGGCGCGCGAGATCGTCGAGGTGATCGAGGCGCAGGGCGGCCAGATCAACGCCGCCACCGGCTATGAACGCACCAGCTTCCAGATCCGCGCCCTGTCCGGCGGCCTCGACCTGGGCTCGGCGGTGCTGGCCGACCTGGTGCAGCGCCCGACCCTCGACGAAGGCGATCTGGCCCGCGAGAAACTGGTGGTGGGCCAGGAGATCGCCGAGGCGGCCGACACCCCCGACGACATCGTCTTCGAGATGGCCCAGGAGGCCGCTTTCGAGGACCAGCCCCTGGGCCGCTCGATCCTCGGGTCCGACGCCTCGCTGGCGCCCGCGACGTCCAGGACCCTGGCCGAATGGCGGGCCGCGCTCTACGCGCCCGACGCCCTGGTGATCTCGGCCTCCGGCGCGGTGGACGAGGACGAGGTGCTGAAGCTGGCCGAGCGCGACTTCGGCCACGTGGTCGGTGGCGGCGGGGCGACCTACGCGCCGGCCCAGTTCACCGGCGGGGTCCGCACGGGGATCAAGGCCCTGGAGCAGGCCAACCTGGTCTTCATGCTGCCGACGATCGGCGTCGCCCACGACGACTATTTCGCGCTGCGCCTGTTCTCCGAAATCCTCGGCGGCGGGATGGCCTCGCGGCTGTTCCAGGAGGCGCGGGAGAAGCGCGGCCTGGCCTATGCGGTGGACGCCTATTCCGAGACCTACGAGGACCAGGGGGTGCTGGGAGTGTTCGCGGGCTGCGCGGCCAAGGACGCCGCCGAGCTGGCCGCCGTCGCGGCCCAGGAGATCATCGGCCTGGCCTCCCGCGTGGAGCCCCAGGAGCTGTCCCGCGCCAAGGCCCAGCTCAAGGCGGGCCTGTTCATGGCCCGTGAGTCGCCGCTGGCCCGCGCCGAGCAGTCCGCCGCCCAGGTGCTGCTGTTCGGGCGCCTGCTGACCACCGCCGAGATCTCGCGCGAGATCGACCAGGTCGAAGCCGCCGACCTCGCCCGGATCGGGGCGGGCCTGCTGGCGCCCGGCAGGGCGGCGGTGAGCGTCCTGGGGCCCAAGAGCGCCATCAAGGCCGCCGAGGCCTTCCGCAGGGCGCTGGACGCAGGCTAATGCGGTCGCCCCACCGAAGGGGCGGGCGGTGTCGGACCCGGGCGGCGGAGCCTTTTTCTTGACGTTGCGCGAAATCGCGCGAGGCTCGCCACATGGCCCTGCTTGACTGGATCGCCCCGGAGACCGGCCTTCGCATCGAGGGCGAGGGCGTGACCCTGCGCCCGCCGCGCGCCTCGGACTATGCGGAGTGGCGGGACCTGCGCGCGGAATCGCGGGACTTCCTGCAGCCGTGGGAGCCGACCTGGCCCGCGGACGATCTTTCCCGCGCGGCCTTCCGTCGCAGGTTGAGCGCCTACGGGCGGGACCGGGAGGCGGGCGTGGCCTATCCGTTCTTCGTGTTCCGCACCCGCGACCGGGCGCTGACCGGGGGCATAACCCTCTCCAATATCCGCCGCGGCGTCGCCCAGATGGGGTCGGTCGGATACTGGTGCGGCAAGCCTTACGCCCGCCAGGGGCAGACCCTGGCGGCGGTGAGGGCGCTGAGCCTGTTCTCGTTCCGCAGCCTCGCCCTGCATCGGCTGGAGGCCGCCTGCCTGCCGCACAACGAGCCTTCGCGCCGGCTGCTCAACCGCGCCGGGTTTTCGGAGGAGGGGCTCGCAAAGGCTTATCTGAAAATTAACGGCGTTTGGAGAGATCATGTCCTGTTCGGGCTGATATCGCCTCTTCGCGCGCATGACGGCCCGGACGAAGGCGTTTCAGTGTAGCCGGCGCGTATCGACCGGAAGTCTTTGGGGCTCATGCCGAACGACCGTTGGATCTGGGACGCGACGGCGACGCTGGAAGCCTTGGGCGCAGCGGATGTCGTGCTGTGGCTGTGGGAACCGGAGAAGGACCGCCTGTGCCTGACCGGCGCGACCCGCTCGCTCGGCCTCGGCCCGCTCGCCCCCGAATGTTCCTCCACCGCCATGCGGGCCCTGGCCCTGCCGCAGGACCGCGCCCTGGCCGAGGACGTGCTGCGTCTTCAGGAGCCGGGCTCCGAGGTGGCGGTGCGCCTGCGCATGCGCGGCGGCGGCGTCTGCATCTGGCGGGGCGTCTGGCTGGAAGAGGGCGTCCGCGCGGCGGGCGTCGTCGCGCCGGAGACCAAGTTCGCCGCCTCCGACCTGGACACCCTGACCGGCCTGCTCGACCGCAAGAGCTTCGTCACCCGCGCCCGTGAACGGCTTTCCAGCCCGGGCAGGTACGAGCTGGTCGTCGCCGACCTGGATCGCCTGCGCCGCCTGAACGAGGCCCTCGGCCACGAACGCGCCGACCTGGTGCTGGCCGCCCTGGGCTCGCGCCTGGCGGCCGCGTTCGCGCCCGGCGTCCTGACCGCCCGGGTGGGGGAGGACGAATTCGCCGTCCTGGCCCCGCGTTCCAAGCCGTCGGCCGCGGAGACCCTGCGCAATGCGCTGGAGCAGCCCCTGCGCATCGCCGGCTTCGACATCCATCCCACCCTGTCCATCGGCGCGGTCGAGGCGGTCGGCGGCGAGGCCGCCCCGGAAGCCGCCGAGCTGCTGCGCCGGGCCGAGCTGGCCGTCGAGGCCGCCAAGAGCGGCGGACGCGGCGGGGCTGCGGCCTACGGGCGGACCATGGAGAGCGACGGGCTCTCCCGCCTGGCGCTGGAGGGCGACCTGCGCGGCGCCATCGGCCGCGGCGAACTCAGCCCCTATTACCAGCCGATCGTGCGCCTCTCGACCGGCGCCCTGTCCGGCTTCGAGGCCCTGGTCCGCTGGCGCCACCCGCGCCGCGGCCTGCTGACCCCCGACCAGTTCCTGCCGCTCTGCGACGAGATGGGACTGATGAGCGAGCTGGGCGCGCTGATGATGCGCGAGGCGGGCACGCAGCTGGCCATCTGGCGGCGCGACCACCGGGCGGCGGGCGAACTGACCGTGGCGGTGAACCTTTCCACCGGCGAGATCGACCGGCCGGACCTGGTGGCCGACGTGATGCGCATCCGTCGCGAGACCGGCCTGCCGGCCGGCGCGCTGAAGCTCGAGGTCACCGAAAGCGACGTCATGCGCGATCCCGACCGCGCCGCGGTGATCCTGGCCAATCTGCGCGAAGCCGGGGCGGCCCTGGCGCTGGACGATTTCGGGACCGGGTTCTCGTCGCTGAGCTACCTGACGCGGCTGCCCTTCGACACCCTGAAGATCGACCGCTATTTCGTGCGCACCATGGCCACCAACGAGGGCTCGGCGAAGATCGTCTCCTCGGTGGTCAAGCTGGGCCAGGACCTTTCCCTGGAGGTGGTGGCCGAGGGTGTCGAGAACGCCCAGATGGCCCGCCAGCTGCTGTCGCTGGGATGCGACTACGGCCAGGGCTTCGGCTATGCGCCGGCCCTGTCGGCCCAGGAGGCCGAGGTCTATCTCAACGAAAGCTACGTGGACGGCGCGGCGCCGGTGAAGGCGCGCGGCTAGGCCCGGCCGGCTTCGGCCGTCAGCAGGCCGGCGTCGACGCCCAGCTTGGCCAGAGCCCTGGCCCATTTCGCCGAATGATCGCCGCCGAAGATCAGGGTCTCGTCGGCCTCGCAGGTGAGCCACACATTGTTGCGGATTTCCTGCTCGAGCTGGCCGCCGCCCCAGCCGGCGTAGCCGAGGGCCAGCAAGGATCGCCGCGGACCCGGGCGCGAGCCGGTCATGGCCTCCAGCGCCTCGCGGGTGGCGGTGAGCGCCAGGCCCTCGCCGACCGACAGGCTGTTGTCGTCGGCGGCCAGGTAGTCGTTCGTGTGCAGCACGAAGCCGCGCTCGCGCTCCACGGGTCCGCCCACCATGACCAGGTCGGCCGGGGCCTTGTTGGCCTGGGTGATGTCGAGCTGCCGCAGCAGGTCGGGCACGGTCAGGCCCTCCACCGGCCGGTTCACCGCCAGGCCCATGGCGTGATCCCGGTCATGGGCGCAGACCAGCACCAGCGCCCGCTCGAAGCGCGGGTCGCCGATCCCCGGCATGGCGATCAGCATCTGGCCGGTTAGGAAGCCTTGGTCTTCCATCCCCCGGACATTTGAGCCGGAACACGGCTGATTCAAGTCACGATCCTAAACTCGGTCGTTGAAGCCTCGCGCATCGTCGCTATGTGGAAGCCCACAGACGGAACAACAAACAGGAGAGACGCCATGACCATCAAGGTCGGAGACAAGCTGCCCGCCGCCACCTTCGTCGCGGGATCGGCCGAGGGGCCCAGGCCCATGACCACCGACGAGGTCTTCGGCGGCAAGAAGGTCGCCTTCTTCGCCGTTCCCGGCGCCTTCACCCCGACCTGCTCGGCCAAGCACGTGCCGGGCTTCAAGGAACATGCGGGCGACCTGAAGGCCAAGGGCGTCGATTCCATCGTCTGCCTGTCGGTCAACGACGCATTCGTCATGAAGGCCTGGGGCGAAAACCAGGGCGTGATGGATTCGATCCTGATGCTGGCCGACCCGGCGGGCGATTTCACCAGGGCCGTGGGCCTGAGCATGGACGCCTCGAAGTTCGGCCTGGGCGAGCGTTCGCAGCGCTACTCGATGATCGTCGACAACGGCGTCGTGAAGGAGCTCAACGTCGAGGCTCCCGGCGAGTTCAAGGTCTCGGCCGCCGACTACATGCTGGCCCAGCTCTAGGCGCCTCCAGGGTCATGGCTTCCGCCTCCGGCCGGCGCAGGATCGCCGGCCGGTTGCGGAACGGTCGCCCGACCCGGACCCAGGGCCTGCCGCGTAGCGGCGGGCCTCTTCCCTCGTCCGAGGCGAACCGCCCCTCCCATTCCCGGTCTTGACGCAGCGGCATTGCCGGTCCGAACTGTCGGGAAAGAAAACGTCCAAGGGAGAGTGCGGCATGGCCTACGTCGAGGGGCAGACCATCCACGATGCGGACTCCCACGTGATGGAGCTGCCGGGGCATATCAACGCCTATGTGGAACCGGGCCTGCGCGCCCTGTTCGCCGAGAAGACGGCGAAGAAGAACGCCGAGGCCGACTGGGTCCCCAAGGCCGAGGCCCTGCAGGACAATCCCGAATTCCGCGCCGGCGACGAGGCCAACCTGCTGCTGCGCAAGAATTACCAGGCGCTTGGCGCCTTCCGGAGCGAGGATCGGCCGAGGACCCTGGATCTCCTGGGCTTCACCAGCCAGCTGGTGTTCACCACCGCGGCGCTCGGCAATTACGGGCTGGAGGAGATGGGCGAGATCGACCTCGCCGTCGCCGCGGCCCGCGCCCACAACCGGATGATGGCCGACTTCTGCTCGGTGGACCGCCGGCTGCTGGCGACCGGCTATGTGCCCCTGGTGGACATGGCCCGCGCGCCGCAGATCGCCCGCGAGGCCATCGAGCTGGGCGCCAAGGGCCTGATCGTCCCGTCGCGCCACCCACCCGGCCATTCGCCCAGCCACGTGGCGCTGGACCCCCTGTGGGCGGTGGTTCAGGAAGCGGGCCTGCCGATCCTGTTCCATGTGGGCGGCGAAGAGAAGATGCACGGCGCCTATCACCAGAACGGCCTGCCTCAGGTGCTGGACTTCCACGGCGGGGCGGAGAACTTCACCTCGACCAGCTTCATGAGCATCCCGCTCTCGATCTGGCAGACCCTGTCGGTGCTGGTGATCGACGGGGTGTTCGACCGCTTCCCGAACCTGAAGTTCGGGGCCATCGAACTGGGCGCCTCGTGGCTGCCCAGCCTGATGCGATTCATGGATTCGGGCGCGGCGGCCTTCGGCAAGGAGGAGCGGCTGCAGCGGCTCTCGGCGAAACCCAGCGAGATCATCCGCCGGCAGTTCCGCGTGACGCCCTATCCGCACGAGGACACCGCCTGGATCATCGCCAACACCGGCGAGGAGGTCTGCCTGTTCTCGTCGGATTTCCCGCACGTGGAAGGCGGGCGCAATCCCCTGAAGCGGTTCAACGACGCCCTGGAGGGCGCCAGCGAAACCGCCAGGCGCCGCTTCTATCGGGACAACTTCATCGACCTGATGGGCAAGGGCCTCGACCCCGCGCTGCACGACCACCCGGGGTTGGTGGCGGCCTGATCGGTCAGGCCGCGGCGACGTCCCCGCGGCTGGCCTCGCTGCCGGCCATGGCGCGGGAGATGGACGCCATCAGGTCAGGGATCAGCACCGGCTTGGGCGTATGTTCGTCGAAGCCGAGATCGAGGTAGTGGCTCCGGCCGCCCGAGGTCACGTCCGCGGTCAGGGCGATCACCGGCGCCGTCCGGTTGGGGCCGTCCGACGCCCGCAGGGCCTGCAGCGCCTCGACGCCGGTCATGCCGGGCATCTGGATGTCCATGATCACCAGGTCGAAGGCCCTTAGGCCGAGGGCCTCCAGCGCCGAGGGCCCGTCGGCCGCCTTCTGCACGGCGTGCCCGAACGCGGCCAGGATCTGTTCCAGGACCTGCAGGTTCACCGGGTTGTCGTCGACGATCAGCACCTCCAGCCCGTCGTGCGCGGTCTCGGCCTCCGGCTCGCGCTCGGTCGCAGGCTGCGACCCGGCGTGGGGCGCCTCGGCGACCTCCAACGCCACCTCCACATGGAAGGTCGCGCCCTGGCCCAGCTCGCTCTCCACCCAGATCCGTCCGCCCATCAGGTCGGTGAGCTGCCGGGCGATGGCGAGTCCGAGGCCCGTGCCGCCGAACCGGCGCTGCTCCGAATCGTCCACCTGCGAGAACCGCTCGAACAGCAGCGGCAGGTGCGCCGCCGGGATGCCGGGGCCGGTGTCGGCTACGGCGAAGCGGACCAGGCTGCGCTGGTTCCCGTCCGGCTCGGCCTGGACCGACAGGGTCACCGATCCGGCGTCGGTGAACTTCAGGGCGTTGCCCAGCAGGTTGAACAGCACCTGACGCAGGCGCAGCGCATCCATGTTGACGAAGGCCGGCAGGTCGCCGCCCACCTCCAGCCGCAGGGCCACGCCCTTCTCGTCCGCCCGCGCCCCCCAGAATCCCACCAGCTGCTCGACGAAGGCGGGCAGGTTCTCGGCGTGGGGCGAAAGCTCCAGCCGACCGGCGTCGATCTTGGAGACGTCCAGGATGTCGTTGAGGATCGCCAGCAGGTATTCGCCGCTCTCGATCAGGGTCTCCAGCCGGCCGATCTGGCGCGGGTCGGTCTCCTCACGCTTCAACAGCTGCGCCATGCCCAGCACCCCGTTCATCGGCGTGCGGATCTCATGGCTCATGGTGGCCAGGAAATTCGACTTGGCGCGGTTGGCCCTGCGGGCTTCCTCTCGGGCCTCGTCGGCGGCCCGGCCTTCGGCGATGGCCCGGTCGCGGGCGTCCTCCAGCTGGGGAATGAGCGCCTGGTTGGCGTTGAAGGCTTCGTGCCAGGCGCCGATGGCCTTGCCCGTGCCCAGCGAGATCAGCGCCAGCAGCGTCGCCGTGGACAGCAGGGCCAGGCTCACGCCGATGGCTTGCGGTATCGGCAGGCGGGCGAACGCGACCGTGAGCACCGCAGGCGCGAGGGGTGCGGTGATGGAGGCGAAGACCACGCGCGACAGGGACCCGTTCGCGCAGGCGATTGCGATGAAGGCGCCGCCGCCCAGCCCGAACAGCATCAGTTCGGCCGCGCCGCCCCTGACAGCGATGTAGGTGGCGGGCGCCAGGTAGATCACGCTCCGAAGGGCGCTCAGGACCGCAATGCGTCGGAGGCCCGTCTCCATCTCGGTCTGCGGGCTGGACGCGACGGCGCGGCGGATCACCGCCTGGTGGAAGAGGTCGAACAGGGCCGTCCCGGCGAAGGCGAGACCGGCCAGGACGGGGTGTCCGATAAACGTCATGGCCGCCGCGGCGACGGCGGCGAACACCAGATTGATCCAGGCGGGAACGACCATGCCCGCGAGCGTCATCTGGTAGGCGTTGTCGCCTACGTCGATCGCGCCGAATTCGTTCGCGCCGCGA
>DASUIJ010000285.1:0-4240 GCA_036279815.1 Phenylobacterium sp.
TCCACCCTCGGAACCACTCTATCAAGCGCCTAACCTGGGAGAACACTATGAGCCTCGCTGACAGCAAGACCCTGCAAAACCTGAAGGACGCCTTCGCCGGCGAGAGCCAGGCGAACCGCCGCTACCTCTACTTCGCGCAAAAGGCCGACGTCGAAGGCTACAACGATGTCGCCGCGGTGTTCCGCTCCACCGCCGAAGGCGAGACCGGCCACGCCCACGGCCACCTGGAATTCATGGAAGCCGTCGGCGACCCCGCCACCGGCCTGCCGATCGGCGGCACCGAGAACAATCTCAAGGCCTCCATCGCCGGTGAGACCCACGAGTACACCGACATGTATCCCGGCATGGCCCGCACCGCCCGCGACGAAGGCTTCGACGAGATCGCCGACTGGTTCGAGACCCTGGCCAAGGCCGAGAAGTCCCACGCCGGCCGCTTCCAGCGCGCCCTCGAAACCCTGGCCTGATCCCGGTCCGGAATCGGGTCGCGACCGCCTCGATCGGCCCCTTCTCCCCTTGCGGGAGAAGGCGGCCCTGCGGAGCAGGGTCGGAAGAGGGGTCTCCCGGACCTCTCGGCGATTGATCGGCTCTCCGCGCGTCGGGGGGAGCGCGACCCCTCATCCGTCGGGCCCTCGCCCGACACCTTCTCCCGCGGGGAAGAAGGGACCGAACTGGAGCTTCCCGTGACCGACACTCCGAAAGCCCCCGCGCGCGAGGGCAGTCTCGACGCGCCGTTCCGCCATCCCATCGCCTGGCAGGACGAGGCCTATTACGACCTGGCCGCCGTCGAGAAGGAGATGGAGCGGCAGTTCGACGTCTGTCACACCTGCCGACGCTGCTTCAATCTGTGCGACAGCTTCCCCAGGCTGTTCGACCTGATCGACGAGTCCAAGACCGGCGAGCTCGATAGCGTGCCGAAGAGCGACTACGCCAAGGTCGATGAGGCCTGCACGCTGTGCGACATGTGCTTCCTCACCAAGTGCCCCTATGTGCCGCCGCACGAATTCGACATCGACATCCCCCACCTGATCCTGCGCTACCGCGCCGCCAGGCGCCGGGCCGGCGAGAAGGACTTCGTCCGCGACCAGCTGGGAAAGACCGACCGCAACGGCAGGCTCGCCAAGCCGGTGGCCGGCCTCGCCAACTGGGCCACGGCGCGCAAGAACACGCCCCTGCGCAAGCTGCTCGACGCCATCGCCCAGATCGACGCCGAAGCGGAGCTGCCCAAGTACCATTCCAGGACCGCCACCGATCTGCTGCGCGCGCCGATCGCGCCCGACCCGGCGGGTCCGGCCTTCGGCCAGCGCAAGGTGGCGCTCTACGCCACCTGCTTCGTCGACTACAACCAGCCGGACACGGCGCTGGCCGCCGCCCGGGTGCTGGCGAAGCAGGGCGTCGAGGCGGTGCTGGTCTATCCCGAATGCTGCGGCATGCCCCAGCTCGAGTCCGGCGACCTGGCCGATGTGGCGGGCCGCGCCCAGCGGGTGGCCAAGGCCTTCGCGCCCTATGTGGACGAGGGCTACGAGATCGTGGCGCTGACCGCCTCCTGCGGCCTGATGATGAAGTTCGAATGGCCGCTGCTTATGCCGCAGGATCACGACGTCCTGCGCCTGGCCGCCGCCACCCGCGACGTCAGCGAATATGTGGTCGAGCTCTCCAAGACCTTCGGCCTGGCGCCGGGGCTCACGCCTGTCGAGGGCGGGGTCACCGTGCACCACGCCTGCCACGCCCGGGCCCAGAACATGGGCGCAAAGTCGGCCGAGATGCTGCGTCTGATCCCCGACACCAAGGTCGAGATCGTCGAGCGCTGCTCGGGCCATGGCGGCACGTTCGGCGTGATGAAGCAGACCCGCCCGCTGGCCGTGAAGGTCGGCAAGCCCGCCGCCCGTCAGGTCGCCCAGAAGGGTTCGGCCGAGCTCTGCTCCGACTGCCCTCTGGCCTGCAAGCATCTGGGCCAGCTGCTGACCGTCGAGACCGGCCCGGTGACCAGTCCCCGCCAATCCCACCCCATTGAGATCCTCGCCCGCGCCTACGGAGCGCTCTGAACCATGCCCGCCACTCTTCGCCAGATCACCCGCGACGACCTGATCCCCGACACCGAATTCGCCAAGGTCCGTCGCGAACGCCGCCAGGCCCTGCTGCCGATCAAGCGCCTGCGCCGCGTCGACCTCGGCCCGTTCTGCTCGTTCTATTTCGAGTGCTTCGACACCATGCTCTTCCAGATTCAGGAGATGCTGCTGATCGAGAAGGGCGGCGAGGCCCAGGTGGCCGACGAGCTGGCCGCCTATAATCCCCTGGTCCCCCAGGGCTCGGAACTGGTGGCGACCATCATGTTCGAGATCGAGGACGAGATCCGCCGCGCGGCGATGCTGGCCCGTCTGGGCGGCGTCGAGGACCGGCTGTTCATCCAGGTCGGCGGAGAAAAGATCTATGGCGTGCCCGAGGGCGACGTGGAGCGCACCCGGGAGGACGGCAAGACCTCGTCGGTCCACTTCCTCCATTTCCCGCTGACCGCCGAGCATGTGGCGGTGTTCCGCGATCCCGCCACCCAGGTCATGGTCGGCTGCGATCACGAGGCCTATTCGCACATGGCGGTCCTGACCCCGGCCACCCGCGCCGAGCTGTCCCGGGATTTCGCCTAGACACGGAATCGAAAAGGCCCGCGAAGCGAGCGGCTTCGCGGGCCTTCGATATCATTGGGCCGCGCCTTGGCGGTCCGCTCGGTTTCAGGCGGCGACCAGCGCCCGGCGACGGTTGCGCAGGGCCAGGCCCGCGCCGCCGAAGCCCACCAGCATCAGGGCCCAGGTGCCGGGCTCGGGAACCCCGGCGACGCCCGTCACCAGCGAGAAGTTCTGCGCGCCGATATAGTCGTTGCTGAGCGTCAGCTTGGCGATGTCGCCCTGGGCGCGCTGAAAGCCGAAATAGCCCGGCGCGAAATTGTTGGCGAACCCGTCGTCGAGCTGCAGGGTCTCGAGCAGCTGGTCGGCCGCGTTGTAGATCGACATGGTGGCCGCCCCGCCATTGCCCGGCGCCCAGTTCAGGTCGGCCAGGATGGCGCTGAGCGGCGTGGCGAAGGTGAACGTCATTTCGCCGACGCCGGTGTTCAGGCCCGCCATCGGATTGCCGTACCACATGCCGTTGGAGCCGAACCCGTAACCGCCCGTATAGCCGATCACGCCGTAACTGTTGGTCGAGGCGTAGGTGATGTCGCCGAAGGTCACCGGACCGGCGGTGAAGGCCTCCAGAGCCGGCATCACCTGGGCGACGCCGCCCGGCAGGCTGTTGATGACGGCGGCCGAAGCCGGCTGAGCGGCGACAAGCGCCAGACCCGAAAGAATGATCGCAATAGACTTCATGGACTGCCCCAAACCCTTTTGCCCGGTTCGCGCTGGAACCCGGCGCGTGTCCGGAAACGGCACGCTTCCTCCCAGGCCCAGCAGTTCGCGTGCCAGACGAGTTTTCGCGGGCGGGCGGGTGCGATCAGGCGAAAAACGGCGGAATGGCGGATCTTGCCGGCTCGGGGCGGGACGAACGGTCCCGGCGAGATGTCTCCCGCCGGGACCCAGGCCGCAGATGGCCGCCGGACCCGGTCACCTCCGACAGGACCGGGTCTCCGGCAGAGGACCGTCCGGGCGGCGCCGGGTCACGCCTCGCATCTGCGCCTGGTCGCCTTTCGGATGAAATGCCGCTCCGACAGGCAGGCGCGGGCCGGGGCGAGCCCGCCGGCTGCCGCTTTTTCCGGCGCCTGGCGAAAGGTGCGCCCTGGCCTGCGACCTGTTCGCCTCGGCGTGGACAAGCGCCGGCTCTCGACGCATAGGGAAGCCCGTGTCCTCGCCCGCCACCTCCCGCCGCGCCGATATCGACTGGATCCGGGTCGCCGCCTTCGGCCTGCTGATCGTCTATCACGTGGGCCTGGTCTACGCCCCGTGGGACTGGCACGTGCACAGCCCCCACACCTTCGAGCCGCTGCGCTACGCGGCCCTGGTCACCAATCCCTGGCGGCTGACCCTGCTGTTCTTCGTGTCCGGCGTGGCGTTGCGGTTCATGAGCCGCAGGTACGCCCCCGGCACGGTGCTGCGCGCCCGCCTGGCCCGCCTGGTCCCGCCCCAGGCCTGGATCGAAGCCATGGACAAGGGCAGCTGGGACCAGAGCCTCTGGGCCTGGTGGCTGGCCGAGTTCAGTCCCGCGGGCCTGGCCTCCGGCGTGCCGGTGAACCACCTTTGGTTCGTGCTCTATATCGGCG
>DASUIJ010000286.1:0-3143 GCA_036279815.1 Phenylobacterium sp.
GATGGGAAAAACGCTACTTCACAACTAGATCTCATCTCCTATGACGGCTGAGTTAACAGGTGTGATCACGTCATCGTTTGGTACTGCGCCGTATCGCCACGCCTCCGGAAGGACGTGGTTAATTATGGTTGAGCTTACAGACATGCCACAGCTCAGCTTGCGGCGTTTCAAGCTGAATATATAGCCTAGCTTGTTAACCAAGAAGCTCCGCCTCGCCCCTCGGATCAAGCTTAGCCTTGCGCATCAACGGCCAAGGTCGTCCGTAAGCTCGACCTGATCGCGCCGCGCTTGCCAGCCGCGCCGCAGCCCCTCATCTAGCGGGCCATGACCCTCACCCCGCCCGCCGCCCGCCGCGACCCCAAGACCATCCGCCAGCTCGGCCGCACGCGCGTCGACGACTACGCCTGGATGAAGGACGACAACTGGAAGGAGGTCCTGCGCGACCCCAAGCTCCTGCGTCCCGACATCCGCGAGCACCTGGAGCAGGAAAACGCCTACACCGCCGCCATGCTGGCCGGCACGGAGGCCCTCCAGGCCCAGCTGTTCGCCGAGATGAAGGGCCGCATCAAGGAAGACGACAGCTCCGTCCCCGCCTCCGACGGCGCCTGGGATTACTATGTGCGCTACGAGGTCGGCGCCGAGCATCCGGTGCACGCCCGCCGGCCCCGCGGCCGCACCGACGGCGAGGTGGTCCTGCTGGACGAGGAGGCCCTGTCCAAGGGCAAGGCGTTCTTCCAGGTGGGTTCCGCCCGCCACAGCCCCGACCACAGGCTCTACGCCTGGGCGGCGGACGAGCAGGGTTCGGAGTACTACACGATACGGGTCAAGGACCTGGCCACCGGCGAGACCCTGCCGGAAGCCGTGGACAGCGCCTATGGCGACTTCACCTTCTCGCCGGACAGCCAGTGGCTGTTCTGGATCTGGCGCGACGAGAACGCCCGGCCCTCCAAGGTCTTCCGCCGTCCGGCCCGCGGCGGCGAGGACGTGCTGATCTACGAGGAAGCCGACGACGGCATGTTCCTGGGCGTCGCCACCACCTCGGACGACAGCCACGTGGTCATCCATGTGGGCAACCAGGAGACCACGGAGAGCTGGCTGATCCCCGCCTCCGACCCCACCGCCGCCCCGGTCGTCGCCGAACCCCGCCGCGTGGGCGTGAAATACGACCTCGACCACTGGACCGACCGCTGGGTGATCCGGACCAACGACGATGGAGCGGTGGATTTCAAGCTGGCCCGCTCCATGGCCGACCTGCCGTCCAAGGACACCTGGATCGACTTCCTGGGACACACCCCGGGCCGCTACATCACCGGCTTCGCGGCCTATGCCGGGCATCTGGCGCGGGTCGAGCGCGTGGACGCCAACGACCGCATCGTGATCATGGCCCGCGAAGGCGGCGAACACACCGTCGCCTTCGACGAAGAGGCCTGCGCCCTGTCGCTCGACGGCGGCTACGAATACGACACGCCCCTCACCCGCTTCGTCTACCAGTCGCCCACCACGCCGCGTCAGTGGTTCGACTACGACATGGCCACCCGCGAACGGACCCTGCGCAAGACCCAGGAGATCCCGTCGGGCCACGACCCGTCCCGATATGTGGCGCGCAGGCTGATGGCGACCGCCGCCGACGGCGAGCAGGTTCCGATCACCGTCCTGATGCTGAAGGGCACGCCGCTCGACGGCTCCGCGCCGCTGCTGCTCTACGGCTACGGCTCCTACGGACACGCCATGGAGCCCGCATTCTCGATCCGCAACCTCAGCCTGGTCGACCGGGGCTGGATCTGGGCCACAGCTCACGTCCGCGGCGGCTCCGACAAGGGCTGGGGCTGGTTCCTCGACGGCCGCAAGGAGAAGAAGGTCAACAGCTTCACCGACTTCATCGCCTGCGCCGAGCACCTGGCCGCCCACGGTTACGGGTCCAAGGGCCGGATCGTGGCCTATGGCGGTTCGGCCGGCGGCATGCTGGTGGGCGCGGTGACCAACATGCGGCCCGACCTGTGGGCCGGCGTGATCGCCGCCGTCCCCTTCGTCGACGTGCTCAACACCATGAGCGACACCACCTTACCGCTGACCCCGCCGGAGTGGCCCGAATGGGGCAATCCGCTGGAGGACGCGGAGGCCTACGACCGGATCGCCGGCTACAGCCCCTATGACAACGTGGGGCCCAAGCCCTATCCGCCGATCCTCGCCACCGGGGGCCTCTCGGACCCTCGCGTCACCTATTGGGAGCCCCAGAAGTGGGTGGCCAAACTGCGGGCGTTTTCGGTCGGCAAGTCGCCCATTCTGCTCAAGATCAACATGGAGGCCGGCCATGGCGGCGCTTCCGGCCGATTCGATTTCCTGAAGGAGATCGCCCTCGACTACGCTTTCGCCATCTGGGCGATGGACCGCGGCTGGGAATAGCCTTTCTCCCCCCGTTCCGCTTCGATGCCCTGGGGAGGAAGACCATGATCGTACGACGGTCCACGGAAGCTGACGCCGACGCCCTGGCGGCCATCTACGGCCACCATGTCCTGCATGGCCTGGGATCGTTCGAGGAGGTCCCGCCCTCTCCAGCCGACATGCTGCAACGCCGCGCGGCCATTCTGACCCTCGGCCTGCCGCATCTGGTGGCCGAGGAAGGCGGACGGGTCCAGGGGTTCGCCTATGCCGGCGCCTTCCGTCCGCGGGCCGCCTATCGCTACACGGTCGAGGACAGCGTCTACGTGGCCCCGGACGCCATCGGCAGGGGCGTGGGCCGCGCCGTGCTCGTCGAGGTCCTGAAGGCCTGCGAAGCGCTCGGCGTGCGGCAGGTGATGGCGGTGATCGGCGACAGCGGCAACGCCGGCTCCATCGGACTGCACAGCGCCCTGGGGTTCGAGCACGCCGGGGTCTGCCGCAGCGTCGGTTTCAAGTTCGGCCGCTGGGTCGACACCGTCTGGATGCAGAAGCCGCTCAACGGCGGCGACGCCACGGCGCCCGACATGGCGGGCCTGCCGCTGGCGGGGCACTGATCACAGCGGAGCGCTCCGCAGCCGCAGCGCATTGCCGATCACGCTGACCGAGGACAGCGACATGGCCAGGGCCGCAATCGCCGGCGAGAGCAGCAGTCCGAATGTCGGATAGAGCAGGCCGGCCGCGATCGGGATTCCGGCGACGTTGTA
>DASUIJ010000287.1:0-10508 GCA_036279815.1 Phenylobacterium sp.
CGTCGGTGCTGGTGTGGGTGCGGTTGAAGACGAAGATCTCCTGCATCTGGACCACCTGGCCCTCCATGCCGGTGATTTCGGTGACGCTCATCACCTTCCGCTTGCCGTCGGAGAGCCGCATGATCTGGATGATCAGGCCCACGGCCGAGGCGATCTGGCCGCGCACCGCGTCAGGACTGATGTTCATGCCCGACATGGCCACCATCTGCTCCAGGCGGGTGATGGCGTCGCGCGGGGTGTTGGCGTGGATGGTGGCCATGGAGCCTTCGTGGCCGGTGTTCATGGCCTGGAGCATGTCGAAGGCTTCCTCGCCGCGCACTTCCCCCAGGATCACCCGGTCGGGACGCATGCGAAGGGCGTTCTTGACCAGCTCGCGCTGACGGATCTCGCCCTTGCCCTCGATGTTGGGCGGCCGGGTCTCCATGCGAACGATGTGAGGCTGCTGCATCTGCAGTTCGGCGGCGTCCTCGATGGTGATCAGCCGCTCCTTGTGGCTGATGGCGGCCGACAGCGCGTTGAGCATGGTGGTCTTGCCCGAGCCGGTGCCTCCGGAGATCACCGTGGAGACGCGGGACTTGATCGCCCCGTGCAGGAACTCGGCGACGCACTGGGGCAGGGCCCCCACCTCGACCAGGCGTTCCAGGGTGTAGGGCTTCTTGGAGAACTTCCGGATCGAGACACAGGCGCCGTCGATGGCGATGGGGAAGATGGCCGCGTTGACCCGGCTGCCGTCGGCCAGGCGGGCGTCGACCATCGGCTGGCTCTCGTCGATGCGGCGGCCGACGCCGGCCACGATGCGGTTTACGATGCGCAAGAGGTGGTCGTTGTCGCGGAACTTGATCGGCGTCATCTCGAGCTCGCCGCGGCGCTCGACATAGACCTGGTAGGGCCCGTTGATCAGGATGTCGTTGATGCTTTCGTCCTTGAGCAGCGGCTCGATAGGACCAAGACCGGTCATCTCGTCGAGGACCGAGAGGCCGAGTTCCTCCAGTTCCTGGGCGTTGAGCTTCAGGCGTTCGGCGCGGGCGAAGTCGGCGACCAGGGGCAGGACCTGCCGGCGCAGCGCCTCGTCGTCGAGCTTCTCCAGCTTGGAGAGGTCGAGCTCCTCGATGAGCTGGGCGTGCAGTTTGAGTTTGATGTCGAGGAGCAGGGCCTCGGGCGAACGTCCCGGCGGCTGAGCGGGGACGGCGGGGGCCGCAGGCTCGGGCGCGGCGGACTCGATCGTGTCGTCCGGCGCCGGCTGGACGGCGGAGCGCGGAAGGGTGAAGCGAGCCATCAGGCGACCCTTGCAGTCTGAACCGGCGCGCGGGCCGTCAGCCGGTCCACCAGCAGGCCGACATCCTTGACGATCTTGGATTTGGGACGGTGCTGCCGGATCGCTCCGCCGAGATTGACGGAGGCCGCGGCCGCTTCCCAGTCGGAGGCGATGGCGCCGTCGGCCTTGCGCTCCAGGGCGCGTTCCGCCTCGACGGCCGAGGGCGCGGGGCCGAACAGGCGCTGCGCCAGGCGGTTCAGCACGATCCGCGGGCGGGCCGACCCGGGCAGGGCGCGTTCGATCTCTTCGGACAGCGCGCGCGCCGAGAGAAGGGCGGGGACGGTGAGCTCGGAGATCACCAGCATCTCGTCGGAGCCGCCCAGGACGTCCAGCGTCCAGGACCGCCGATGCCGCGGGAGATCGACGATCACGTGGTCGTAGCCCTCGCAGGCGATCTCCAGGATGCGCAGCACCGCTTCGCGGGAGATATGGTCGAAGGCCTGGGGATCGCGGGGGCAGGCCAGAAGGTCGAGGCCGGGAGCCGCGGGCGTGGCGAAGGCGGCCAGCAGGGCCGCGTCCATGCGCTCGGCGGTGGGGCCCAGCTGGGCCAGGTTCATGCCGCTGGTGGCGCCGAGATAGGCGGCGGCGGCGCCGTCGGCGAGGTTCAGGTCCACCAGGCAGACCCCGCGGTCCTTGTTCGATCGGGCGGCCAGGGTGGCGGCGATCTCGATGGCCAGCATGGTGGCCCCCGCGCCGCCCACGGCGCCCATGACCGACCAGCAGCTCGACGTGGGAACCGGGGCGGCAGGACCCTGCGCCTCGGTCTCGTCGAGCAGGCTGAAGATCGCGGCCTGGAGCTGGACGCTGTCGAACGGCGCCTCCAGCACGTCGGAGGAGGGCAGGCGCATCAGGGCGCGGGCGAGGCCGGCCGGAAGGTGCGCGCCGACAAGAAGGGTCGGCGGGGCCGGAGTCAGGGTGGCGAGCGCCGCCAGCCCCACCATCAGTTGCGCCGGGTCGAGGGCGTCCGCGTCGATCAGCACCAGTTCGGCCTGATCGGCCTTGAACTCCATCAGGCGGTCGACTCCGGCCACCTCGACCACGGCCCCGAACAGGGCGCTGCGGGCCAGGGGCGCCAGGCTTTCGCCGACGGCCAGGATGCGACGTCCGAGCAGGCTCCAGTGGGTCATCGGGTGAATCTCGATCGGGGGAGGGACAGGAGGACGGCGGCGGACAGGTCGGAAATCATCCCTTGGGCGGCTTCGAGCTGGTGGGCTGCAGGGCCTTGTCGAGGACGCGGCCGTTGAGGATCACGTCGACGGCGCTGGGCTCGCGCCCGGCCAGGGCGGTCTGGTTGGCGCGGAAGTCGTCGGCGGTGGCGAGTCGGGGCGTGACGATGATCACCAGCTCGGTCTCCTGCTTGCGCCAGCGGGCGGAGCGGAACAGGGATCCCAGGACCGGGATGTTGTCGGCGCCCGGCAGCTGGCGGATGGCGTTCTCATAGTTCTGCTGGAACAGGCCGGCGATGGCGAAGCTCTCGCCGCTCTTCAGCTCCACCGTGGTGTCGGCGCGGCGGACGGTGAGGCCCGGCACCAGCAGTCCGTCGATGCGCAGGGCGTTGCGGGTGTCGAGCTCGCTGACCTCCGGCGCGACCTTCAGGCGGATCAGACCGTTGTCCTGCACAGTGGGTTCGAAGCCCAGGGTGACGCCGAAGGGTCGGAACTGCACCGAGACCAGGCCCTGGCCGGCGGGGATCGGGAACGGGAACTCGCCGCCCGCCAGGAAGCTGGCCTTCTCGCCGGACAGGGCGACCAGGTTGGGCTTGGCGAGGGTGCGGACGATGCCCTTTTCCTCGAGCACGCGCAGCGTGGCGTCGAGGCTGGCCGTGCCGACGCGGGTGGTGAGGCGCAGGGAGCCTTCCGGGGCGGTGTTTCCGACCAGGCCCGAGCCGGTGGAGACGGCGAAGGTGTGGCCGTTGGTGGCGGCGAGATCGAAGCCGACATCCTGCAGGGCGGTGCGGCCGGCCTCCAGCACCCGGACCTCGAGGATCACCTGCTGGGAGGCCCGGACGGTGAGCGCGGTGGTCACGGCGTCGGGGGCGAACTTGTCGGCCAGGGACTTGGCCCGTGCGGCGACGGCGGTGGTGGAGACCTCGCCCACCAGCAACAGGCCCTCGCCGAGGTTGCGGACGCGGACGCCCTCGCCGGGGAGGGCGGAGGCCAGATCGGTCTGCAGGGCGTCGGCGTCGTAGCCGACCCGGACGTCGACCACTTCCTGCAGCGCGCCGCCGGAGCCGTAGATCAGCAGGTTGGTGGACCCGAGCGCCTTGCCGCGGACATAGAAGCTGCGGTCGGTGGTGGCGACGATCTGGGCGGTGTCGGGCTGGGCGACCACGATCTTGCTGGCCGGGGCGTCGAGCCGGAACGAGGCGGACTTGTTGCGCGGCACGGTGATGACGCGGCTGCGCGCGGTTTCGCTGGAGAAGGTCTCGGCGGCGGCCGTGGTGGCGACCAGGGCGAGGGCGAGGGCGAGGACGCCGGGGGCGGTCTTGCGGATCATCGGTGGCGACCTCAGGAGTTCGGAGCGGCGGCCGAGGACTTGGGCGACTGACCCTCGCCCTCGACGATCTGGATGCGGGAACCGCCGGCGGCGGCGGAGCGGGGCCGGTAGGGACCGGAGCGGCCAGGCGCGGCGCCCCCGATCTCGGCGGACGCAAGGGGGGCGACCTGTTCGACCTCGGCCATGCCGGTCCCCCGCAGCGCCAGGGACAGCGTCCCCAGGTCGGCGGCGATGGCCAGCTTCTGGGCGTCCTTGACGCTGACCTCCAGGGTGGCGGTGGCGGCGGTCTCGGCCTTGGTGGAGGTGGGATCGGCGTTGAGGCCGACGCCCAGCAGGCGGACGTTCTGGATCACCACCTCCGAGCGCAGGATCTTCTTCTCGGCGTCCTCGGGGGCGATGTTGCGCATCAGGACCACGTCGACCCGGTCGCCGGGCAGGGCGTGGCCGCCGACGCTGGAGACGTCGTTCACCGCGATGGCGTAGGCCCGCATGCCGGTCGCGATCTCGGCGGCGACCGACTGGCGCGCGCCGGGTCCGCTGAGTTTCGCCGGCAGCAGGGGCTCGCGGGCCGCCATCGGCGTCAGGGCGATGGGC
Organism: Phenylobacterium sp.; assembly: GCA_036279815.1. Classification (GTDB taxonomy): domain Bacteria; phylum Pseudomonadota; class Alphaproteobacteria; order Caulobacterales; family Caulobacteraceae; genus Phenylobacterium. Next base: position 4,406 of record DASUIJ010000287.1, read on the forward strand.
GCGCCGCCATGATCCTGGGCGAGGACGGAGCCCACCGTCCGAAAGGCGTCGGCCGGCGCCGCGTCGCGCGGGACCCGGATGAGCTTGAGGTCGCCGGCTTCGAGCTTGTGTCCAAAGGGGATGTCGGTGGCGGCCACCACCACGGAGACGGCGTTGGCCATCGGCGACATGATGACGGGCGCCGCCTGAACCTGGTTGCTGGCCGCCGCCGGCATCAGCACCTTGGCCACGAGCAGGGCGCCCAGGCCCAGGGCCGCGGAGGCCCCGAGGCTCCCGATGGTCACCAGTCTCATTGTACGCCCCCAAAGCAAAAATCTCTGTTGGTCAGAGGGTTGCGTCTGGGGTCTTGCGATATAGCGAACAAAGTAGGTGAGCGGATATCAACCCTAATCCCGCCGGTGCGAGGCGCGGAAAAGCCTTGGCCGCGCCCTGAAAACGGCGGGCGGGCCGTTAACCGTCAAGCCTTCGATAAGGCTAAGGCCGGCGGCTCACTTGTCGGAGGCGAACGATCCCGCCGGGCCCGGAAAGACGATGGGACTTTCGTAACCCTCGGCGGAGACCGCCGAGACGCCGAAGAACCAGTCGTCGATGACGACGCCCTTGAGGGTCTCGGCCACGCCGGCGACCTCCCGGGCATGTTCCCACTGCGGCGCAGTGGTGGAGCGCCAGTGGACGCGATAGCCCGCCGCGCCGGGGACGGGGTTCCAGCTCACCTTGGTGTCGGCGGAGACCGCGCCCTCGATCCTGACCCCGTCCGGCGGAGCCGGGGCTCGGGCCAGCGCCGCCAGGGTCACGGCGTTCAGCCGCGTGACCTGGGCCAGGTAGGGGAAGTCGACGCCGGATATCACGTCGCCATAGGAGCGGCCGTTCTCAGTGCGCAGGTCCTGGTGCTGGCGGTCGTAATGCTCGGCGGCCTCGGTGACGCGGATGGCCGGGAAGCCGGCCGCCAGCATCTCCACCTGGTCGCCGCCGCGGCCGTAACGGTCGGTGCGATAGACCATGACCACGTCAAGACCCTTCAGATAGGCGTCGGCCATGCGGTCGGTGAAGCGGGCGAGGTTGCGCGACGGGCTGTCCACCTCGCCGCCGTTGTATCGGCGCTGCTGGGATTGTTCCGGGGTCTCCACGCTCTTAGTGCCTTCGGAGAAGACCCGCACATGGGCGCGATCGACGGCGCCCGAGGCTCCGTGTGTGTTGCCGACGATATCGTTATTGAGGTCGGCCTCGACCTTCCAGCCGCGCGCCTTGGCGTAGGCCGCCAGCACCTTGCCGCCATATAGACCCTGCTCTTCACCCTCCAGCACGGCGTAGACGATGGTGGCGGGGAACCTGTGACGGGACAGAACGCGGGCTGCTTCGATCACCGCGGCGGTTCCCGAGCCGTCGTCGTTGGCGCCGGGCGCGTCGGAGGTGGCGTTCATCGGGTCGGTGACGCGGCTGTCGATGTGCCCGGAGATCACGACCACCCGCTGCGGATCGGTGGTCCCCTTCTGGATGGCGAGGATGGCGCCGATCTCGGTCGGCTGGGGCACGCGGCGGCCGGTGAAGGTCTGCTTGGGAACCTGGACCTCGAGGCAGCCGCCGCAGGCCTTGGACATGGCCTCGAACTCGGCGGCGGTCCAGCGCTCGGCGGCGCCGATGCCGCGGGTGGCGGAGCCGCGGTCGGACAGGGTGTGCCGGGTTCCGAAGCCGACCAGGCGCTCTATGGTGGCATGGAGCCGGTCCTCGCGGACCTCCGAGGCGATGGCGGCAAGTTCGGCGTGGCGCGCCGGGGCCCTGGCGGGCGGCGCGGCGGCGGCCAGCATCGGCAGGGAGAGCAGGGCGAGGGCGAGACGGGCGCGCATCGGGGAATCCTTGGACGACACGGCGAGGTAGAACCGAACCCCAACCTCGTCGCAAGCGGTTCAGGCGAAATCCTGCGGGCCGGGCGCCAGCAGGGGCGCCTCGACATGGCAGGACAGGCCGGCGGTCTCGTAGTCGAGCTTGGCGTCGCCGCCGAATTCCGTGAGCAGACCTCGCGTCAGCAGCCGGGTGCCGAACCCGGTGCGGACGGGCGGCTTCACCGGCGGCCCGCCCCGTTCGCGCCAGTCGAGCACAAGATGGTCGCCCTCGACGCGCCAGGTGATGCTCACGGTTCCGGACGCATTGGAGAGCGCCCCGTACTTGGCGGCGTTGGTGGCGAGTTCGTGCAACCCCAGCGCCAGGGCCAGGGCGGTCTTGGGGGCGATGCGGACCGCCGGCCCCGAGACGACGAAGCGGCTGGCGCCGGCGGCGTCGTAGGGCGCCGTGGCGGACGCGACGATCTCGCCGAGGTCGGCGGCCTCCCAGCTCTCGCGGGTGAGGACGTCGTGTGCGCCGGCCAGGGCCAACAGGCGATCGGTGAGCCGGGCGCGGGCGTCGTCGGGCGACAGGCCGGCGCGCAGGGTCAGGCGCACGATGGACTGGACCGAGGCCAGGGTGTTCTTCACCCGGTGGTTCAGTTCGTTCAGCAGCAACTGCTGGCGACGGGCGGCGAGCGTGCGTTCGGTGATGTCCTGGAGGGCGCCGATATAGCGGGCCGCGATCTCGACACCGTCGCGGATCTCGAAGATCGCCTCGCCGTGGGCCATGAGCCAGGCGATCGAGCCGTCGGGCCTGACGACGCGATACTCGTAGGGTCCCTTTTCCTTGATGGCCGGATCTATCGCCCTGCGGACCATGTTCGCGGCGCCCTCGAAGTCCTCAGGGTGGATGACCTGGGTCAGAGCGTCGACATCGGCGGTCTTGCCGGGAGGCAGGCCCAGGAGCACCTGGGCCTGGTCGGAATGGACGATCACGCCGGTGGTCAGGTCCCAGTCCCAGACGCCCAGGCCGGCGGCCTCCGTGGCCAGCCGCAGGCGCCGCTCGCTGGTCCGCAGCGCTTCGTCGGTCCGGCGAAGCTGCGTCAGGTCATGCGCCACCCAGATGCAGCCGTTGCGCTCGTCGGCCTCCAGCCCGCGCGGCGCCACGGTGACGCGCAGTTCGCGCAGCTGACCGTGGACGTCCGGAAGGGAAAGCTCGCGCTGCACCAGCTTGCCCGCCAGGGCTGCGGCGACCATGTCTTCGGCCGCGGACGCCAGGCTTGGGATCAGGCCGGACAGGAACGGGGCGCCGATGATCTCGGCCCGGCGCCGCAGCAGCCAGGGTCGGAACGCGGAGGTCAGGTACTCGCAGGTCCCGTCCTGGAAGATCGACGCCGTCAGGGTGGGCATCGCATCGAGGAGGGCGACCAGGGACCGGCCCTCGGCCCGCTGCCGCGCCTCCAGACTGGTCTCCAGCGCGGCGATCCGCCGGCGCAGCGCCTCATTTTCGGCGCGGAGTTCGTCGGAATCGGACACGGAAACCCCTGAACGCGGCACAGATCATCAAGCTAGGACGCGAGCTACGGGAGGGGAAGCCCGTCTAGGCGTCGGTCTTGACGGCCTCGTAGGCTTCCACCGCGTCGAGCCATTCCTGTTCGGCGGCGTCGAGCCTGGCCTGGGCGGCCTGCCGCTGGCGCCCGAGGTCGGCGGCCTTGGCCGGGTCCTTGGCGAAGACCGTGGGATCGGTCAGGGCCTGGTCGAGCCTGGCGACGGCCTCGGTGGCGCGCGCCAGGGCGGCTTCGGCGGACTCGGCGCGGCGGCGGGCCGTGCCGGTGGGAACCTTGACCCGGGCCGGGAGGGGCTTGGGCGGCGGCGGCGGCGGCGCCTGGACGACCTGGCTCGGCCCCCTGGAGGCGGCTCGGGCGCGGTCGATCACCAGCTTGGCGTAGTCCTCCATGTCGCCTTCGAAGGGAACGATCGTGCCGTCGGCGCAGAACCACAGCCGGTCGGCGACCATCTCCATCAGCGAGCGGTCGTGGGTGATCAGGATCACCGCGCCCTCATAGTCGTTGAGCGCATCCAGCAGGGAGCGGCGGCTGTCGATGTCCAGGTGGTTGGTGGGCTCGTCGAGGATCAGGAGGTGCGGCGCCTCCATGGCCACGAGGTTCAGCAGCAGGCGCGCGCGCTCGCCGCCGGAGAGGTTGGCGACGGTGGTGTCCACCTTCTGGAACCCCAGGCCCCATTGGGCGAGGCGCGCTCGGCGGCTGGCCTCGCTGGCCTCCGGCATGGCGCGCCGGATGATCTCCAGCGGCGTGTCGGTGGGATCCATCGCCTCGATCTGGTGCTGGTGGAACCAGCCCACCTTCAGCCGGCGGTCCCGGCGCAGTTCGCCGGACTGGGCCTCCAGGGCGCCGGCGATCAGCTTGGCGAAGGTCGACTTGCCCGCGCCGTTGACGCCCAGCAGGCCGATGCGGTCGTCGAGATCGAGCCGCAGGTTCATGTGCTTGAGGATCGGCTTGCCGGCTTCGTAGCCCACGGCGACGTTTTCCAGCCGGACCAGCGGCGGCGGCAGGGGCCGGGGCGGCGAGGGCAGGATGAAGGGCGCGGTGTGCTCGATGGAGACGGCGGACACAGGCGGCAGCTTGGCGATCTGCTTCAGGCGCGACTGGGCCTGGGCCGCCTTGGACGCCTTGGCGCGGAAGCGGTCGACGAAGGCCTGCAGGTGCGCGCGCTGGGCCTCGACCTTGACGCGGGTCGATTCGTTGAGGCGCGCACGCTCGGAGCGCTGGAACTCGAAGTTGTCGTAGTTGCCGGGATAGAGCTCCAGCTTGCCGTCCTGCAGATGCAGGATGTGATCGACCGAGTTGTTCAGGATCTCCCGGTCGTGGCTGATGATGATGGCCGTGTTCGGATATTTCTTCAGCCGCGCCTCGAGCCAGAGCGCCCCTTCCAGGTCGAGATAGTTGGTGGGCTCGTCCAGCAGCAGCAGGTCGGGCTCCGCGAACAGGGCCGCGGCCAGGGCCACGCGCATCCGCCAGCCGCCGGAGAACTCGGCCATCGGCCGCGACAGGTCGGCATGGCTGAAGCCCAGGCCCGAGAGGATTTCCGCCGCCCGGCTTGGGGCGCGGTCGGCGCCGATCGCGCTGAGCCGGGCGTAGATCTCGCCCAGGTGCTCCGGGTCGGCGGTGTCCAGCGACCGGGTGAGGCGCTCGCGCTCCTCGTCGGCGGCGAGCACGGTGTCCAGCAGGCTGACCGGCGTGGCCGGGTGCTCCTGATCGACCGAGGCGACGCGGGCCGCCTTGGGCAGGCTGATCTCCCCGTCTCCGGCATGGAGCTGATCGAGGATCAGCTTGAACAGGGTGGACTTGCCCACGCCATTGCGGCCGACGAGGCCCACGTGGGAGCCGACGGGCAGGCTGACGCTCGCGTGGTCGAAGAACCGGCGGCCCCAGGCGTCGAAAGTGAGATCGTTGATTTGCAGCATGGCGGGCGCCGCCTTTAGCAGAGCGCGGATGCTGCGTCGCGGTAGAATGCGTCGCGGACCAGTTGGCGATGCCGCATGACGCGGCTATAAGCCCGGACCCTTTGCGCGGGACCGCCCGCACGCCCCAAGAAAAAAGCACCTGAGACCATGACCGAACGCACCTTCTCGATCATCAAGCCGGACGCCACCAAGCGGAACCTGACCGGCGCCATCAACGCCGTGATCGAGGGCGCGGGCCTGCGCATCGTCGCCCAGCGCCGAATCAGGATGACCGAGGCCCAGGCCAAGAAGTTCTACGAGGTCCACAAGGATCGCCCGTTCTACGGCGAGCTGGTGGAAACCATGACCTCGGCTCCGGTGGTCGTGCAGGTCCTGGAAGGCGAGAACGCCATGGCCCGCTATCGCGAAGTGATGGGCGCCACCAACCCCGAGCAGGCCGCGGAAGGCACCATCCGCAAGCTGTTCGCCCTGAACGTCGGCGAGAACTCGGTCCACGGCTCCGACAGCCAGGACAACGCCAAGATCGAGATCGCCCAGTTCTTCACCGAAGACCAGATCGTCGGCTGACAATAGCCCAGGCCGCCCGGCGTCAGCCGGCCGGGCGGCTCAAGGCGTACGCGAAGGCCCTGTCGCGGCAGGGCCGGCGCAACTCTCCGGCTGCGTGGACGTTCCAAAGGGGCTATGCTCAAGCATGCTTCTGGAAGGAGTCCGCCCCATGGATATTCCTCTGGACGCCGCCCCCCTGGACGACGCCCATCTCGACGATCCGCACGCCCGCCTCGCGGAAAGTGCGAACGCC
>DASUIJ010000288.1:0-12887 GCA_036279815.1 Phenylobacterium sp.
AGCGGCGGATAGACCGTCCAGCCGCCGCCGAAGCCGAGCGAGCCGGGAGCTCCCTCCACGAACAGCGAGCAGAGCAGAAGGATCCAGGCCGCCACGAGCAGCCAGAACGAGATGTTGTTCATCCGCGGGAAGGCCATGTCCGGGGCGCCGATCATCAACGGGGCGAAATAGTTCCCGAAGCCCCCCATCTGAGCCGGCATGATCGTGAAGAAGATCATGATCAGGGCGTGGGCCGTGACGACGACGTTGTAGCCGTGCTTGCCCTGGAAGAGACCCAGCTGGCTGAGCCAGGATCCTTCGGAGAACACCTGGATGCCGGGCTCGTAGAGCTCCCAACGCATCAGCCCGGACAACGCGCCTCCGATCAGCCCCGCCACGATGGCGAAGATCAGATAGAGCGTGCCGATGTCCTTGTGGTTCGTGGAGAAGAACCAGCGAGCCCAGAAGCCCGGCTTGTGGTCGTCCTCGTGCGATCGGGCGGGGAGTTTTCCTGCCGCGCTCGGCATGGCCTAGGCCTCCATCCTAGAAGATATATTTCAAATACCTCTTATCGGAGGGGGCGCTGTCGGCGCAACGCGATTCTATCGTTCTACGATCTATTTTCCTTCCCCTGCGGCGAGACCCCCATCGCCTGAGGGCCCTCGCGGTTTCGGCCTGGGACGATCGGCGCCGGCAGGGTCGCTGGGAGCAATCACGCCGCCGGCCTGACCTTGGGATCGCGGATTTGGGGGTCAGGTCGACGGCGCTGGCTCTGCGCCTTCCTCACGCATGAGCGTCTCTTCGGCGAGGGCTATGTTCTCCTGGTGCGCCTCAAGCATCTGACGGAGCGTCGCATGCAGGGCGTCGTCCCGGACGCGGGGCAGCAGCCCGCGCAGCTTGCGGACCACCCAGTCCTGGCCGCGATTGACGAAGGCCAGCCGGGCCTTCACGTCCTTGATCGCCATGGCGTTCTCATAGAAGCCGCCCACCTTGAGCGAGGGCTCCGTCTTGAGCCCGACCAGGGCGGCGAAGAGCTCGCGACACCACCTCACCTCGTCGGCGTGTATGGTCCGGGCGAGATCTCGCAGGTCCTCCTCCCCCGCGTCGGCGACCAGCCGCGCGGCGACCCGCGCCCCCGCGCGCTCCGCCTCGAGCAGGATGTTCAACTCGGCGACCATCTCGTCCCGGTCGGCGAAGCCCATATAGGCGGCGCTCGCCGCGTGGGCGAAGCAGGGCGCGGAGCTCACCTCTGGGGCCACCAGCTCCGACCGCGCCACGTCGCCCATGCCGGCGAGCACGATCGGGGTGTCGCAGCAGAGCAGATCGCAGACCGGCGTGTGGAGGTCCATGGCGCCGCACCTAGGCCAGAGTCAGCTCGGTGGGGCGAGGATACCGCCAGGGCTCCCCCAGCCCGCGGGCCGCCGCGAACTGGCGTCCGGCGAACGACCAGTTCGCGAGCAGGTCGAACCACATGGTCAGGAAGGCCGCGCGATCGTTCTTGTGATCGAGATAGTAGGCGTGCTCCCACAGGTCGCAGACCAGGAGCGGCGTCTTGCCGGCCTCGCCCAGCGGCGAGGCCGCGTCGTGGGTCGAGACCAATGTGAGCACGTCGCCCTCGGCGACCAGCCAGACCCAGCCGGATCCGAAGTGGCTGGCCCCTTCGGCGACGAAGGCGGCCCTGAGGTCGCCAAGTCCCGTGAACTGCCGATCGATCGCCAGCGCCAAGTCCCCCTCGGGCGGCTTGCCCGCCGGGTCCATGCTTTGCCAGAAGAAGCCGTGGTTCCAGGCCTGGCCGGCGTTGTTGAACAGCTTGCGCGCCCCGCGCCTGGCCGACAGCGTCACGACATCCTCCAGGGGGCGATAGGCGGCGCCCGCCTCCGCCAGGAGGTCGTTGGTGACCGCGACGTAGCGGGCGTGGTGCTTCTGGTGATGGATCCGCAGGGCGGCCTCCGAAATCACCGTCCCCAGGGCCGCGTAGCCGTACGGCAGGTCGGGTAGGTCGAACATCTTGATTCTCCAGCCAGGGCGATCCCGCCGCCTCTCTCGATTATTTCGATCGTAGTACGATATATTTCAATGTGGCGGCTCGAAAAATCCGTCGCCTATCTCCGCCGGGCCGTGGACGGCGGCCTCGGGGTCACGGCGGGACTCGCGAGGTAGGCGATGACGTCCGCGCGGTCCTGCGGGGCGCTGAGCCTGAACCCCATGGCGGTCCCCTTGACCAGGCTGGTCGGCGCGGTCAGCCAGCGGTCGAGATTGGCCGCCGTCCAGGTGAGGCCGGAGCGGGCCAGGGCCGGCGTGTAGGCGAAGCCTGGGACCGCGCCCGCCCGGCGGCCGAAGACCCCGCGATGGCTGGGTCCGATCCGGCTGGCGTCCAGCGAGTGGCAGGCGCTGCAACGGCTTTCGTAGAGTGCCGCTCCCCGGCGGTTGTCGCCGGGGAGCGGAGCGGCGCCAGGAGGGGCCGCCCCTGGAGCTGATGGGGCGGCCTCGGCGTCCCGCGCCGCGGACCAGCAGGTCATGAGCGCCGCGACGAACACGACGGATGCGTATCGAGACGGCGTCATGCGGGGACTCCTGCCGGCGTTTCAGCCGAAGATGAGGGCTTTCTGCGGAATGGCTTCCCCGAGCGCATTGCCCAGGGTGGCCGCATGGAAGGCCTCGTCGCCCGCCATCCGGGCCGCGAGCACGTGAAAGTCCGTCTGCGTCAGGGACGGGATGAGACCCAGATAGGCGTGGGCGGCGCCGCGCTCGAGCTTGAGGGCGAGCTTCAGGACCCCGGTCTGATCCTTGAGCGACGCCGCCCCCAGGTCGGCCGCGTAGGCGCCCAGCGACTTGGCCGCCACCGGCTGCCCGCCCAGGCGCCGGACGGCCGCCGCAAGCTCGTCGCGATGCTGATTGTGGTGGCCCTGGAAGGTCACCGCCGTCTTCAGGACATCGGGCGTCAGCAGGCCGCTCTCGGCGCCGAGCTGATAGGCGGCGATGCCCTCGTGCTCCAGGGCGATCGCGGCGTTGAGCAGGGCCACGTCCTGGTCGGACGCCGCCGCCGCGAAGGCGTTGCGGGGCGTGGCGGCGCCCAGGACCGCCAGGACGCCGGCGGCGGAAAGGGTCGTGGCGCCGAGGCCGAGCGCGGCGCGGCGGTCGAGGGTGCGGGAGGGATCAGGCATGGTCGGTATCTCCGTTGAATTTGAAATCGGGATCGGTGAACTGCCGCAGGACGCGCTCGGTGAGCGCCTCGCAGTCCACGCCGGCGAAGGGGAAGGTCCCCTGGAGCGCGGTCCTCAGTTCCGGGTCGAGGTCGTTCTGAAGGCGACGGCGGGCGCGCAGGAGGCGGGTCTTGATGGTCCCCGGCGGGACGCCCAGGACTTCGGAGGTCTCTTCCACGGTGAGCCCCTCGATCTCGCGCAGGACGAAAACCAGGCGGAAGTCCTCGGGCAGACGGGCGATGGCCCGCTCGAGGACCCCACGGATCTGGGCCCGGAACAGGTTTCCGTCCGGCGCGGCGTTCATCGATCCGACCATGAGCTTGTCGCGATACTCCTCCAGGGTGACGACCGACCTGGCGTCGAGGCGGGCCTCGCGCCGGCGCGCGGACCGCCGCCGTTCCAGCGCCTCGTTGAGCACGATGCGGGTGAGCCAGGTGGAGAGGGACGAAGCGCCCTGGAACCGCCCGATGGCGGCGAAGGCCTTGAGATAGGCGGCCTGCACCACGTCCTCAGCCTCCGCCCGGTCCTTCGAGACGCTCCAGGCGGCGCGGAACAGGCGCTGGTTGTTTCGCCCGGTGATGACCCGCGCCGCGCCCGGATCCCGCGCGGCCACCAGGCCGGCCAGCTCCAGGTCGCCCATGGCCTCGTAGTCGAACCTCGGCTGCGCGCTCATGACTTCATCCCTTGTTCGGCCCATTGGACGGCGCCCTCTTGCGAAAGGTTCCCGTGACGTCGCGCCGCGGCGCTCAGCCACCCCCGCCGGGAAGACCGACCTCGGCGAGCAGTTCGGCGCGGAGCGCGGGATCGGCCCCGAAGTCTCCCAGCCAGCACTTGGTGACCATGGACACACCGTGCTGATTGACGCCACGGGTGGCCATGCAGCCGTGGGTGGCCCGGATCACCACCGCCACGCCGCGGGGACTCAGCGCCTCGTCGAGCGCCCGTGCGATCTGGTTGGTGAGGCGCTCCTGCAGCTGCAGTCGACGCGAATAGGCGTTCACCAGGCGCGAGAGCTTGGAGATGCCCACGACCCGGTCCGCCGGTCGATAGGCGACGTGGGCCACGCCCTGGATCGGCGCGAGGTGATGCTCGCAGGTCGAGACGACCGGAATGTCCCGGAGCAGGATGGTCTCGCTGTATCCCTCGGTCTCGGTGAAGACGCGCGACAGGAGTTCGCGCGGATCGATGGCGTAGCCGCCGAACCACTCTCCATAGGCGCGCGCCACCCGCGCCGGCGTGTCGCGCAGGCCCTCGCGGAAGGGATCGTCGCCGGTGGCGGCGATCAGGGTCCGGACGGCGGCCTCGATCTGCGCAGGACTGGGGGCGGCGTGCGCCCGGGAGCGGTCCGGCTCCCGCACGTGGCGGAGGGATAGGTCCAAGATCGTCTCCTCGATGCGGTTGTCGCGGGGTTGGACGACGGAGGGTCCACGGGGTTCCCGCGGTGCGAGGGGCGAGGGCTTTCATCGACGCGCCCCTTCCCCCGGGCCCCGCCGGTATTATATCGGTTTACGATATATCTTCACGAGGGACTGCGCCATGACCGATGTGACCAAGTGGCTGATGTCGCAGGGCGTGCTCGAGCGGCGCTTCATCGGCCTGGAGCCTCGCTGGCGCAGGTCCCACCGCAGCTCCTGGTTCCGGCCCGCCGCGTGGCGGACGGCCGGGCCCGAGGCCGCGGACCATCCGGGCCGCCACCTGATCACCGCCGGGCGAGTGGCCGGGTCGCCCGTGTTCGACAGGTTCGGCGCCCGGGCCGGCCGCATCGCCGACATCTCCATCGAGAAGGCGTCGGGGCAGATCGTCCACGTGCTGCTGGCCATGGGCGGGGCCTTCGGCCTTGGCCGCCGCTTCCACCCCCTGCCCTGGGCGCTGTTCAGCTACGAGCCGAGCCGCCGCGGCTACGTCCTGCCCTTTCGCAGGCAGGAGATCCGGGCGATGGCCAGCCTGGCGCGCGATGAACTCGAATGGTGCGGGGCCGGCCCGCCGGAGGCCTGGGACTTTCCCACCGCGGAGGACATCTACCTGGCGGGCTGGATGATGTGATCGCCTGTCCGTCCGGGGGCGGCGCGAGACCGCGCGCGCCGGGGATTTCCGCCGGAGCCAAGGCCTGTGGGCGGGGCCGCCCGGCCGGCATCAATCCGCGCTGAGCTTCTCGACCTGGGCCAGCAGGCCGGAGAAGGCCGGCGCGATGACGCGGAGCTCGCCCAGATTCCTGGCCGACAGGGAGGCCAGCACCTGTTCGGCCTTGGGCGTCAGCGAGACCAGGACCCGACGGCGGTCGCCGACGTCGACCTGCCGCTGGGTGAAGCCCGCCTTCTCCAGGCGGCCCACCAGCTCGACGGTGCTGTGGTGTTTGAGCAGCAGCTGGGCGGCCAGGTCGCCTATGGAGATCGGCCTGCTGAGGGTCTGGGCCTTGATGGCCAGGAGGGCCTGATGCTGCTGGGAGGTCAGGCCCACCGATCGCGCGCCCTCCTCGGCGAACGCCAGGTAGCGCCGGACGGCGTAGCGGAACGCCGCGAGCGCCTCGAAGTCGGAGGCGGACAGCTGGCCTGAACCGGTCGCCCGAGCTTTCGGCGAATCCATGGAGCGCTCCTTCCGCAGCGTGCGCATTGATAGGGCAATCGTCGAAGTTGACGACAGGGCCTTTTTCGATTGCTTATATCGTACCACGATCTATCTTGGCGGCTGCAGATAGTCTGTCCTGGTCGAGCGCATGGGCTACGGTTTCCGCATCAAGAGGGTCTACGAGCCTCCCCTGGACGGTGATGGCCTGAGGGTGCTGGTCGATCGGCTCTGGCCCAGGGGCCTGTCCAAGGCTGCGGCCCGGGTCGATCTCTGGATCCGGGAAATCGCGCCCAGCGACGAACTGAGGACCTGGTTCGACCACCAGCCTGGACGTTGGGATGAGTTCCGGCGGCGCTACAGGGACGAACTGCGGGACAATCCGGTGCTGGGAAGGCTCCAGGCCTTCTGCCGCGGCCGGCCCGTGACCCTGCTGTTCGCGGCGCAGGACCCGGATCGCAACAACGCCGTGGTCCTGGCCGACCTGTTGACGGCCGCGCCCGCGGCGCCGCCACGACCGGGAGAATGATCGCGAATGCCGCGGTCCGCGAAGCCGGGCCGCGCGGGGCGCTCGTCGTCAGATGGGCCGCGCGGCCCGGCGTGGCGCGGGCTGCCCGCTCAGGCCCAGACCCAGGAGCCAGCAGGCCTTGACGGCCTCTACGCCGATATAGGCCGCGTGCAGCTGTGAGGGCGGCAGCCGCGCCCCTCCGCCCGCAAGGATCACCGCGACCCGCGCGTCCAGGGCGGGAATGAGCCACAGGGCCTCGATCAGCACGACGGCGGCCGGCGCCGCCAGGGCCAGGAGCCACCGCAGGCGCTCGCGCGACAGGGCGGCCAGGATCAACAGCGCCACGAGGAGGCCCATCTCTACCTGATTGTAGATTCTGAAGGTCTGGCGACCGACATCGAGCGCCACCGGCAGCGAGAGAGACGGCGCCAGGAACTTGGCCGGCGTCGCCAGGAACCCGACGCCGACGGCCAGGCCGGCCCAGACCGCGACGAGGCGCGCGCCCAGACGGTCCCAACGGCCCTGCACGACGGCGAGATCAGACATCCGGGGACGCCTGGCGCCGATGGAACTCCACATAGAACCGCACGGGCCCCAGCGGCTCCACCTCATGGAGGATCGTGGGCTCCACGACGCCCGGGAGGCCTTCCGGCGTCAGGAGCGTCTCCGACTCGGCTCGGCGCGGATCCTTCACCCGATAGGCCAGTCGACCGGCCAGGACATGGATCAGGGCCCAGGCTCCGGCCTTCGTGGTGTGAGCCTTGAGCAGCCCGGCCGGGACCGTCGCCTCGGTGAAGACCTCGGTTCGGGCGTAGGCTACGGCGTCGGTCGGCAGGTCCACGGGCGCTTCTCCGGGTTCAGGACTTGTGGGGATTGGGGCTCAATTCCGCGGCCTTGCCTCCTACCCCGTTCCAGGCGTCGGCGTCGGCGGGTGGAATGTCCTTCCGGGTCATATTGGGCCACAGCCCCGCATAGGACCTGTTGAGTTCGAGCCATTCCGGCGTCGCGGTGCGGGAGACATCGGGCACGATCGCGTCGGCCGGGCATTCCGGCTCGCAGACTCCGCAATCGATGCACTCGTCGGGATGAATCACGAGCATGTTCTCGCCAGCATAGAAGCAATCGACCGGACAGACCTCGACGCAGTCCATGTACTTGCACTTGATGCAGTTCTCCGTGACCACATAGGTCATCGGAACCCCCATCGGTCCATCCCCAGGCCAATGCGGGTCATGCGCGGTCTGTGCGGTTGGGGAATATCCACCTGCGGCTCCGTTCGAGGGATATAAGCAGTATTTACAATACTGCTTATAGGCTGGCTACCCGGAGCCGGCGGATTTCGTCGGTCGACCGGCGGAAACCCCTTCCCCCTCGAACGGGTGCGGCCCACGGCGCAACCCCTCAACCCGCCACTTGACCTTGGTCATTGCGAGCGCCCCAGGCGGCGCCTAGGTTCACCGGGCAAGCCGCCGGCGTGCGGGGCAGCATCGGGTTCGCCGCAAATGTCGGGACTGCAGGGAAGGGAGACGACCGCGCCGTCCGAGTCATCCCATTGGCTCGTCGCCTGGCTGAACGGGCAGATCCGCGGGCTCTTCCCAGGCTATTTCGCCTTGGTGATGGCGACGGGGATCATCTCCAACACGCTCTATCTGGAAGGTCATCACGGCCTGTCGAACGCGCTGTTCGGCCTCAATGTGGTGGCCTTTCCCTGGCTCCTGCTCCTGACCGCCCTGCGCGCCGCCCGCTTCACCAAGGCGCTTTGGGCGGACCTCACAAATCCCAGGCTGGTCTTTGCGTTCTTCACCATCGTCGCGGCCAGCGACGTGCTCGGACTGGGCATGAGCCTCCGAGGCCTCGCCGATGCGGCGCTCGGTTTCTGGATCTTCGCGCTCGTCGCCTGGTTCGTGCTGATCTACCTGAGCTTTGCGGTGCTGACCTTTCTCAACTCCGCCCACAACGCGAACGTGGTGCATGGAGGCTGGCTCATCGCCATCGTCGGAACCGAGTCTCTGGTGATCCTCGGGACGATGATCGCCCCCCACCAAGGCGCGATGGCTCCGTCCCTGTTCGTGTTGATCCATATGCTGTGGGGCGTGGGCCTGGCCCTCTACGGCATCTTCATCACGCTGTTCGCCTATCGGATCTTCTTCTTCGAGGTCGGGCCCGACGACATCACGCCGCTCCTGTGGGTGGTCATGGGCGCCGCCGCCATCACCGCGAATGCGGGCTCGACCCTGATCCTGACGGACAGCGGCGTGCCGTTCCTCATGTCGATGCGGCCGTTCATCGACGGGATCACCTTGATCATGTGGGCCTGGGCGACCTGGTGGATCCCGCTTCTGGTGCTGTTCGGCCTGTGGAAGCACGGCGTTCGACAGGTCCCCCTTGGCTACACGCCCATGCTCTGGAGCCTGGTCTTCCCGCTCGGCATGTACGCCCTGGCGAGCCTGCGCCTGTCGCTGGCGGCGGAGTTCACACCGCTGCGGGTCGTCGCCCAGACCATGATCTGGGTCGCCCTCGCCGCCTGGGCCGTCACGGCGCTCGGGCTCACCCGCACCGCATGGGCAGATCTGCGAAGCGCCATCAGCGCCCCGCGGGATGGGCGTCCGGGCGCCTAGCCGAACAGCAGATCGAGTTGCAGGAAGCCCGCCACCAGCAGGGCGTTTCCGGCCCAGGTGATCGTCGCCAGCTGAGCGATGGTGCCCCAGGGCTGCGCAGTCCTGGCCGCGCAGCGCCAGATGGCCACCAGCACCCATCCGGTGTAGAGCATGAACACGGTCAGCAGGCCCTGCTGCAGGTTCCGGGCATGCCTGTAGAGCGCGTCGATATAGGCCAGAATCTGGATCGAGCTCACGAACACGCCGTGGCCCCAGAAGGTCAGGGCCAGGGGGGCCTCGCCGCGCCAGGCCAGAATCTGCGGGCGGAACGCCACCTCAAAGATCTTCGACCAAGGCGAGGGTGACGGCTTTGGCGTCGGATGCTCCAAGGCGGCTTCCCGATGTTCACCTTTCAATCTCTCACATCTGCGGTTGGATTGCGAACTCATCAATCGACGCCACGGAAGGACGTGTTGACTTGCTCCTGAACTGCGGCTGATCTGCGGGTTCTTGATCGGGAGAGGTTGTGGCGTGAATACATCTGCGACCGAATCTTCCGCAGGCGCTGGACGAGCGCTTTGGATCAGCACCGCGGCTTTCGCTGCATGCTTCGCCGTCTGGACCATTTTCTCGATCCTGGGGCTGGGCGTGCGGGACGAGTTCCAGCTCACCGAGACCCAGTTCGGCCTGCTGGTCGGCACGCCGGTCCTGACGGGCTCCTTGAGTCGCGGGCTGCTCGGGATCCTGACGGACCGCTATGGCGGGCGCCGCGTCTTCCCGATCGTGATGCTGCTCGCCGCCGCCGCGACTTTCCTGATGTCCTTCGCGAATTCCTACCCGGGGCTGCTGCTGGCCGCGCTGGGCGTCGGCCTGGCCGGGGGCTCCTTCGCCGTCGGCGTCAGCTATGTCTCGAAGTTCTTTCCCCAGCACCGCCAGGGCGCGGCGCTCGGCGTGTTCAGCGCCGGCACCGCGGGCGCGGTGATCACCGAATTCCTGGCGCCCACGGTCATGCTGGCCATGGGGTGGCGGGGCGCGACTCAGATCTGGGCGGCTGGGCTGTTCGCGGTCGCGCTGGTCTTCCTGCTGCTGGCCAGGAGCGAGCCCGCGCGAGAGCGCGGGGCGATCAGGCCGATGCGGGCCGAACAGTTGCTGCCGCTGAAGAACCTCCAGGTCTGGAGGTTCTCGCTCTACTACTTCGTCCTCTTCGGGGTCTTCGTCGGGCTGACGCTGTGGCTCCCCGGCTACCTCGTGGGCGTTTACGGCCTGGATGTGAAGCTCGCCGGCCTCGCCACCGCCGCCTTCGCGATCCCGGCGAGCCTCTTCAGGATCTATGGCGGCCGGCTATCCGACCGCTACGGGGCCCGCGCGATCCTCTACTGGACCTTCGGCGCCTCGGCGCTGTTCGCGTTCATGCTGTCCTACCCGCCGACCGACTACGTGATCCACGGCGTCCAGGGACCGATCGCCTTCTCCACCTCCATGGGATTGGCGCCCTTCGTGGTGACCCTGCTGCTGCTCGGGTTCTTCATGAGCCTGGGCATGGCGGCCGTGTTCAAGCACATCCCCGTCTACTATCCCGACCATGTCGGGGCCGTCGGCGGGATCGTCAGCATGGTGGGCGGCCTGGGAGGGTTCATCCTGCCGCTGGTCTTCGGCGTGCTGAACGACCTCACCGGCGTCTGGACCAGCTGCTTCTTCCTGCTTTTTGTGCTGAGCCTCACCGCCCTGGCCTGGATGCACTTCGCGATCCGCCGGATGGAGACTCAGCCGGGCGTCGAGCGCGAACAGCTCCCCGAACTGCCGGAGATGGCGCCCATGCACGCCGCCCGCGTCGCGCGCGAAGCGCTCCTGGCGCCGGCCGGGCGGGCGATCCCGCTGAAGCGTCCCCCGATCGCCGACTGGCGGCCGGAGGACCCCGAGTTCTGGCGGACGGCCGGGCGGCCTGTGGCTCGCCGGAACCTCTGGATATCGACCTACTGCCTGCTGCTGGCCTTCGCGGTGTGGATGGTCTGGAGCGTCGTGGTCGCCCGGCTCCCGGCGGCGGGATTCCACTTCACGCCCGATCAGCTGTTCTGGCTGGCCGCCCTGCCCGGTCTCTCCGGCGCAACCCTGCGCATCTTCTACTCGTTTGTGGTGCCCCTGTTCGGGGGGCGCCTGTGGACGGCGATCTCCACCGCCTCGCTGCTGCTTCCGGCCTTCGGCGTCGGATATGCGGTGCAGAACCCGGAGACGCCCTACCTCATCTTCATCGTGCTGGCGCTGCTCTGCGGGCTGGGCGGCGGCAATTTCGCGTCCTCGATGGCCAACATCAGCTTCTTCTTCCCCAAGGCGGAGAAGGGCTCGGCGCTCGCCATCAACGCCGGCCTTGGCAACCTCGGCGTCAGCCTGATGCAGTTCGTCGTGCCCCTGGCCATAACCATGGCGATCTTCGGCGCCATGGGAGGCGAGCCGCAGGTCACCAGCGCCGGCAAGCAGCTGTGGATGCAGAACGCCGGCTTCCTCTGGATACCCTTCATCCTGGCGGGCGCGGCCCTGGCCTGGTTCGGCATGGACGACCTGGCGACCACGAAGTCGTCGTTCTCGGATCAGGCGGCCATTTTCGAGCGCCGGCACACCTGGCTGATGTGCTGGCTCTATACGGGCACCTTCGGCTCCTTCATCGGCTTCTCGGCGGGCTTTCCACTGCTCGCCCGGCTGGCGTTCCCGGACGTGGATTCGTTGAAATACGTGTTCATCGGCCCCCTGGTGGGAGCTGTCTCACGGGCCGGCACCGGTTGGCTCGCCGACCGGTTCGGCGGCGGCCGCATCACCCTCCTGGTCTTCATCGGCATGATCGGCTCGGTGGGCGGAATCCTGTGGTTCCTGAACGCCGGAAGCTTCTGGGGCTTCTTCGCCATGGTCATGCTGCTGTTCTTCTTCAGTGGGGTCGGCAACGCCTCCACCTTCCAGATGATCCCGGCGATCTGGCGGGAGACCGTCGGACGAGACGCCGGCGACCCCGGCCAGGCGGATCGCGAGGCCGCCGCGGTGATCGGATTCACCTCGGCGATCGCCGCGTTCGGGGCGTTCTTCATCCCCAAGGCCTATGGCGCGTCGATCGCCGGCACCGGCTCCGCCGACGCGGCCTTGTGGGGCTTCCTGATCTTCTACGTCAGCTGCGCGGCGCTCACCTTCGTGGTCTACGTCCGACCGGGCGGCCTGCTCCACGCCATCGAGCGCGGCGCGGCGACGGCGGCGCATCCGAAATAGGCCCTGAACGCAGGCCGGTGGGATCGTACTGATAGAAATAGCCGGACGCGCGGAGGGCATTCCAGATCTCGTCGACCGACCGGCGCAGGCGTTCGGCCTCCGACGCCGCCGCCGCGATACGGGGCTGCAGGGCCTCGATCCGGCGGATGAGGATCTCCGGCGTCAGGGCCGCCAGTTCCTGCGCCGAGAGCCAGTCGCCGGAATGCGAGTTTCGGCGAGAGCAAGTCCGGTCGTGCCGTATCCCACCCTGAAACTCCTGGCGGCGTCGGGAGCGGGCGATCAGACTGTGGGGACCCTTGCGGAAGGCAAGCCGCCGTCAGGCCCGCGGCCCCGCCCTGAGCGTGCCGAATTGGTAATCAGTAGAGCTTACAACCGACGCCTGAGAAGCGCCGCCGGAGCGGGCCTGAGGAGGTCGCCATCCTGCAGTTGCGCCGAGAACGGGAGAAGGCATGGCCGCCACCTCGCGTAGAGTCAACGCCGAGAACGTGGTTCGCGACGCGATGAAGCCGGACGCGACAGCGTCCGCGCAGCAGGCGTGGCTGAGCGACGCCGCGGCCTGCGTTCGGCGCCACGGCGCCATCGTCATTCGCGACGCGATCCCGCCGGCGGTGGTCGCGGCGGTGCTGGACGATTTCAAGGTTCGCCACGACGTGCATATGGCGGCGGGCCAGAAGGCGCTCTATCGCCGCTTCCAGCCCGACCCGCTGCGTGCGCAGGTTCCCATCGCCATCGATGGTCCGGTCGCCCAGCCCGAGTTCTTCGCGGCGCCGTCGGTCCTCGCGCTCCTGC
>DASUIJ010000289.1:0-2095 GCA_036279815.1 Phenylobacterium sp.
GGGCGAAAAGCTGAGCCTGGGTCTGCGGCTTCGTGGGCTCAGGCTTGTACTGGTTCTGAGCGTTCGCCTCCGCCAGCAGGTGGCCCGATGTGAAGGGGTTCCCGCCGAAGGTCGGATTGACCGGGGTGTAGACGAGCTGCTGGGCCGGAACCGGGCTGCTCCAGAAGGCTGCGAGCGACATGGCGATCGCGGCGGGACGCAAGAGTCTCCACCCCCGAACCGAACGCCTCGATGGCGACGTCATTCGCCCGCCGGGCGCCCGCATGACCCTGCCATCGATTTTCGCCAGGCCGCCGCCGATACGCTGTCCCACAACTCGCCCTCAAGTTCCGGACGCCGTGCTGGGCGGCGTCACTCAACTTAAGGGTCGTTTCATATTCGGGGGAGTTGCATCCCCTGAATTGGGTACGCGGTGGGTCTTGCAGGGGCTGCGGCGTCGATTTTTCTAATTACCCTTATAGGGGTTCGCCTGGGGGCGGAATCCGGGTCCGCAATATTCCCCCCTGGCGGGTAGAGCCCGCTCGGCGCGGTGTCATGCGGCGTCGTGGAAGATGACGCCGAGCGTATGGCGGCGGCCGCTGCGCAGGCGGCTGACGCCGTGGCGCAGGTTCACCCGGTAGGTCCCTCGGGCGCCCGCCACCGGCCGGTGATGGACCGCGAAGATCAGGGCGTCGCCCTGGCCCAGGGGCGCGACTTCGGGGCGGGACTGCATGCGCGGCCGCTGTTCGGTGATCACGAATTCGCCGCCGGTGAAGTCGCGGCCCGGCTCGGAGAGCAGGATCGCGGCCTGGAGCGGGAAGACGTGCTCGCCATAGAGGTCCTGGTGCAGGCAGTTGTAGTCGTCCGGCCCGTATTGCAGCAGCAGCGGGGTCGGGCGGGGCTGCCCGGCGGCGTGGCAGCGGTCGAGGAACTCCGCATGGGCGGCGGGATAGCGCGTCGCGATCCCCATCAGCCCGTTCCAGCGATTGGCCAGGGGCGCCAGGCGCGGATAGAGGCCTGACCGAAGGTCCTGGACCAGGCCGGGCAGGGGATAGGCGAAGTAGCGGTATTCGCCGCGCCCGAACCCGTGCCGGCTCATCACCACCCGGCTGCGGAAGCCGTCTTCCCTTCCATACAGCCCTGCGATCCCTTCGCACTCTTCCGGCGTCAGGAGGTTGGCGATCCGCGCAGAGCCCTGGGCGTCGAGCTCGCGTTCCAGGGCCGGCCAGTCGAGGGTCGCCAGGCGATCCTCGACGCAGGTGGGTCGAACCGGATGGGCCAGGGCGCTCACGCCGCGGCCTCCCGGTCCAGCAGGGCGCGCTTGCGTTCCACGCCCCAGGCGTAGCCGGACAGGGCGCCGTCGTTTCGGACCACCCGGTGGCAGGGGATCGCCACGGCCAGATGGTTGGCGGCGCAGGCCTGGGCCACGGCCCGGATCGCCCTGGGCGCGCCGATGGCCTGGGCCACGTCGGAATAGCTGGCGGTGTCGCCGGCCTTGATGTCCCGCAGGGCCTGCCAGACCCGCTGCTGGAACGCCGTGCCGCGCACGTCGAGCGGGAGGTGGGCGCCTTGCCGGGGACGCTCCACGAGGCCCACCACCGTGGCCACCAACCCCTCGAACCCCGTATCGCCGCCGATCAGCTCGGCCCGGTCGAAACGGTCCTGCAGGTCGCGGACAAGAGCGTCCGGATCGTCGCCCAGCAGTATGGCGCAGACCCCCTTGTCCGTGGCGGCCACCAGGATCGAACCCAGCGAGCATTCGCCGATGGCGAAGCGGATGGTGGTCCGCTCGCCGCCCTTGCGGAAGCGGGTGGGGGTCATGCCCAGCACGTCTGCCGATTGGGCGTAGAATCGGCCGCCGGAGTTGAAACCGGCGTCGTAGATCGCCTCGGTCACCGTGGCCGAGGTGGCGAGCTGGTCCCGGACCCGGCGGCCGCGATGGGCGTCGGCGAAGGCCTTCGGCGTCACCCCGGCCACGGCCTTGAAGATCCGATGGAAGTGATGCGGACTCAGGCCCGCCCGCTGCGCCAGCGCCGCAAGGCTGGGCGGAACCTCCGCCGCCTCGATGGCGCGGCAGGCCTCGGCCACCGCCTGCGCATAGCGTTCGGTCAGCGAG
>DASUIJ010000290.1:0-17837 GCA_036279815.1 Phenylobacterium sp.
GGCTCGACGCCCGACTGGTCCTCCATCAGCCCGACCCAGGCGGTGACCCGCGGCGCCACCTTCAGGGTCAGGGCCATGGGCGTGGGGTCGAACTCGGCCAGCTGGGTCAGCTGTCCGAACACCGCGAAGTCGCAGGCCGCGGGACGCTGGCCCAAAAGGTAGGGCTGACGGGTCAGGTGCGCCTCGAACGCCTCCAGGAACCGACGATAGCCGGCCTCGATCACCGGCCCGGTGACCTCATTGGACCCCACATAGCGCAGCCGTCCGATCTGCCGGTCGGCGACCATGCGGCCGCGCTCGGCCAGCTCCTCGTCGGGAACGCAGAAGCCGCGCCAGCAGGGCAGCAGGGCCGCGGCCTTCGCGATGTCCGCCTCGTACGACCAGCGGTAATGGAACATGGCCTTTGTCAGCCACTCGTCGGCATAGTCCTCGATCAGGGCGTCGAGGAAGGCCAGGGCCGGATCGGCCGGGATCAGGCTTCGCCCGGAGTGCTCGCGCTCCAGACGCCGGATGATCGGCGTGGAGTCCGTCACCGCCTGCAGCGCGCCGGTCTCGTCGGGCAGATAGAAGGTCGGCAGCAGGGCCACCTTCGGCTGCGGCAACCCGGCCAGCGCCCGCCCCGACGGCGGCAGGAAGCGATAGGGAATCCGGCGATATCGCAGGACAGCCAGCATCTTGCGCGTATAGGGCGAGCCCGGCGCGCCGGAGAGGGCTATCGGGTCGGACATGGGGTTCCCTTTCAGCGGAATATGGCGAGGCGGTTGGAGCGGCGGATGTCGGTCCCGCCCGCGGGCAGGCTGACCATATCTCCGTCATGCCCGACCTGGATGGGACCGGAATAGATCTTCCGCGAATTTCCGAGGAACGGCTCCTCCAGCGCCCGCATCGGCAAGGGCGGGATGACGTGGGTGAACAGCAGCGACTTCACCCCGGCCCGCTGGGCGATGGCCGCCGCCTGCTCCGGGCTCGTATGGTAGGAGAGGATGTCATGCAGGATCGCCGCCAGGTTTTCCCGCCGGTTCTCCAGCGCCGCCTTGCGCTGGATCGCCACCAGGTTCGGCGCCAGGCCTTCGTGGACCAGCAGGTCGACGCCCTTGGACGCCGCCTCCAGGCGGGCCGAAGGCGCGGTGTCGCCGCTGATCACGGCGCTGCGGCCCTTGTAGACGAACTTGTAGCCCACCGCTCCGGAGACCGGTTCGTGGTTCACCGGGAAGGCGGTGACCTTCAGGTCCGGCTCGTCGATCAGCACCACGTCGGGCTGGTCCCGGGTGGCCGCGAAGGGATGCGGCGTTCCGCCGAAGCCTGTGGGCGGGACCACCTTCGGCCCATGGTGGGCGATCCGGTAGCCGCGATCGAGCGTGTAGGCGTCCTGGAAGCCGGCCACGACGCTGTCGACGCCGATGGGCCCGAAGACCGGGGTGGGGCTGGTCGCGGCGCCGCTGGCCCAGCGCTGCAGCAGCAGTTCGCCCAGGCCGTCGATGTGGTCGGAGTGGAAGTGGGTGAGGAAGATCGCCTCGATCCGCGCCGGCGGCAGGTTCATCAGCGACAGGTTGCGGGTTCCGCCCGCGCCGGCGTCCACGACGAACAGCCTGCGCCCCGCCACCACCGCGGTGCAGGGTCCGGCGCGCGTCGGGTCGGGCATGGGCGAGCCCGTACCGCAGAGGGCCACGTGCAGGCCGTCCGGCATGTCCGCGAACGGGTCCCTGGCCATCGCCCGGACGTAGAGCTTTTCCATGGCCCCCAGCGCCAACTGGCCGCGCGACAGCCAGCCCGCGGCCAGCACTGCCGCCGCGACCACGACGACACCCAGGACGACCCGCATCGAACGCTTCATTTCCGCTCCCCTCCGGCTTGTCCGGCTTGACCCAGGATCAATTGGCACGCAGATTGCCATTAGTTTCGGCGCGAGGCCAGGAACAAATGTGGCGGAGGAAGTGATGCGTGTCCTGAGAACCCCGGACGAGGCGTTCGCGAACCTCGCCGATTGGCCGTTCGCGCCGAACTACCGGCAGATCGACGACGCCGACGGGACCGCCCTGCGCCTGCACTATGTCGACGAAGGCCCCCGCGACGGCCCGCCCGTGCTGCTGATGCACGGGGAGCCGTCCTGGTCGTACCTGTACCGTCGGATCATTCCAGGCCTGGTCGAGAAGGGATACCGCGCCATCGCCCCGGACCTGATCGGCTTCGGGCGCTCCGACAAACCCGCCGAGCGGACCGACTACACCTACGAGCGCCATGTGGCCTGGATGAGCGCCTGGCTCCTGCAGATGGACCTGAAGAACATCACCCTGTTCTGCCAGGACTGGGGCGGGCTGATCGGCCTTCGGCTGGTCGCGGCCTTCCCGGAGCGGTTCTCCGGCGTCATCGTCGCCAATACCGGGCTTCCCGTCGGGACGGGTTGGACCGAGGGGTTCAAGGCGTGGCTCGAGTTCAGCCAGAGCGTGCCCCAGATGCCGATCGGCATGCTGCTGAACGGCGGATCGGGCCGCGATCTGACGCCAGGCGAGATCGCCGCCTACGACGCACCCTTCCCGGACGAGAGCTTCAAGGAGGGCGCCCGGCAGTTTCCGACCCTGGTGCCGATCACCCCCGAACACGCCTCGGTGGCCGAGAACCAGGCGGCCTGGAAGGTGCTGGAGACCTTCGACAAGCCGTTCCTCACGGCGTTCAGCGACGGCGACGCCGTGACCCGCGGCGGCGAGGCCCAGTTCCAGGCCCGCGTGCCGGGCGCAAGGGGCCAGCCGCATGTCACCCTGCATGGCGGCCACTTCGTGCAGGAGGACTCTCCGTCGGAGATCGTCGCCCTGATCGACAACCTGATCCGCGCCTCGCGCTGACCCCGGAGACAATCGCCATGAACGTCGTCAATGCGGTGTTCCCGCAACCCGAGCAGGCCGCCGACTTCTTCGGGGGCGAGGAGGATGGCCCCTTCGTGATGGTCAACCTTCTGAAGTTCAAGGAGAAAGCCGAGTATCCCGACGGCTCGGAGCCCGATCTCAGCGGCGCGGAGGCCTACGGCCGCTACGGCGACGGGGTCCGGGTTCTGGTCGAGGCGCTGGGGGGCAAGGTGCGCTACAGCGGTCGGGTCACCGGTCTGCTGCTGGGCGAGGTGGACGAGCTCTGGGACATGGTCGCCCTGGCCGAATATCCGTCGCTCGCCGCGTTCCGCCAGATGGCGCTCTCTCCCGAAATGCACGCCATCGAGCACCACCGGAAGGCCGGGCTGGCCGGTCAGCTGAACATCCGCACCCGGCCCGGCGCCGGGTTCTAGCTCGCGGGTCTCGGACGATACACGGTGCGAAAGCCGATATGGTTCTCGCCCGTGTCGCTGGGGCCCGGCGAACGGGCGGCGGGCCGATAGCGGTAGCAGTAGTCGGGCGAGCACAGGTACGACCCGCCCTTGATGACGTGCTTGCGAACGCCCGGGTCGCCGGGATCGAAGGCGACGCTCTCGCGCGGTCCCTCGGGATTGTCGGTCGCCTCCGGATCCAGCGCGGGGCGATACCAGTCCCTGGACCATTCCCAGACATTGCCGGCCATGTCGTGCAGGCCGTATCCGTTCGCCGGAAAGCATCCCACCGGGGCGGACTGCATCTTGTAGCCGTCCTGTCCGGAGTCGTAGCCCGGGAACACGCCCTGCCAGACGTTCGCCTGCGGCTTGCGGTCGTCCAGGGGGGCGTCGCCCCAGACGAACCGCGTCGCCCCCTTCCCGCCCTGGGCGGCATATTCCCACTCGGCCTCGGTGGGCAGGTCGCGGCCCAGCCAGCGGGCGTAGGCCCGGGCGTCCTCCCAGGCGATCTGCACCACCGGCCAGGCGTCTCGCCCCGCGATGGAGCTGCCGGGCCCGCGGGGATGTCGCCAGTCCGCGCCCCTCACCACGCGCCACCACCGACCCGGGTCGCCGGGCCCCATGGCGCCGCCGCCGCCGACGAAGACGATTCCGGAAGGCTTGAGCTGGTCGCCCGACAGCCCCGGATAGGCCTTAGGGTCCAACGGCTGCTCGGCGCGGGTCACGTAGCCGGTGGCTTTGACGAACCTGGCGAAGTCGGCGTTGGTCACCTCGGTGCGGTCGATCCAGAAGCCGTCGACATGGGTGACCCGGGGCGGGCCCTCTTCCGGGCGCATGGGCCGGGCGCCCATCTGGAAGACGCCGCCTGGAACGAACACCATGCCGCTCGTCGAGGGCGCGGGCTCCGCCGCCGGCCGCACGGCCAGGCAGTCGCGGGGCGCTCCCTCCGCGACCGGCGCGGCGCCCTGCGGACGGCAGGCGGCAAGGGCGAGCGCCGCCAGCGCGATCCCCATGACCAACGGCGTCCGGCGCGGCTTCAATTGCGGCGAGGCCTCAGGGACAGGACCAGGAAGACCGAGGCCAGCGCCACGGCGACCAGACTGGCGAAGTGCTCGGGCGGATGATGTCCGGTGGCGGGCGGACGCAGGACCCATCCCTGGGCGGCCATCAGGCCGCGCTCGACGATGACCAGGGAGAGGAACAGCGGCGTCAGCGTCCGGTACCGCCATGCGACCGCCAGCATGGCCAGGCCCATGGCGATCTGCGTGGCGCCCTCCCAGGCGAAGACGCCGATCACCAGGTCGCGGCGGTCGCCGAGGTCCAGGCCGGCGATGACCTCCGATCCGCCATCCGGCAGGAAGCTGTGGATCAGGCCGGGAACCAGGGTCAGCACCGCCGCCAGGGCGAGGAACGCCACGGACGACCGGGCGCCGGAATATCCGGAGTTGGTGGTCGCCGGCAGGAAATCCACGGAACGGTCCCCGCTCACCAACGAGAACGACGGACCTAGTTGTCCCACAGGATGTACTCCTCGCCGGCCTTGCCGGGTGTCCCGCTCGGCCGGTCGATGAACACCGGGCCCTGCAGCAGCGACGGCCACATCGGCCTGGCGCTCTGCGCGTCCTGCGCCTTGATCAGCGCCAGCATGGCGGCGACCCTGGCGGGTTCCGCCTTGGAAAGCTCGTTCCGCTCGGTGGGGTCGGCGGCCAGGTTGTAGAGCCAGATCTTGTTGCGAGCCTCGTTGCTCTGCAGCTTCCAGTCTCCGTCCAGCACCACCTTGTACTGCCCCGACCGCCAGAACAGGGTCTGATGCGGTCGGCCGGCGGCCCGGCCCTGGAGGTAGGGCAGAAGGTCCACGCCGTCGATCACCCGGTCACCGGGCAGCGGAGCGTGCGCCGCGGCCGCCGCCGTGGCGAAGATGTCGATATGCCCCACCGGATAGGGATAGCGCGATCCCGCCGCGATCACGCCTGGCCAGCGCATGAAGAACGGCGCGTGGACGCCACCCTCGAAGAAGGTCGATTTCCAGCCGCGATAGGGCCTGTTGATGTCGGGCAGACCGATATAGCCCGCCCCGCCGTTGTCGCTGGTGAAGATCACCAGGGTGTTCTGGTCCAGCCCCTCGTCCTTCAGGGTCTGCAGGATGCGGCCGACATTGCGGTCCAGGTTCCGCGCCATGGCCCCGTAGACCCTCAGCCGGTGATCCTTGATCTGCGGCAGGGCGTCATAGTCTTCCTTCTTGGCCTGCAGCGGCGTGTGGATCGCGTTCGGAGCGAAGTAGATGAAGAACGGCCGGTTCTTGTTGGCCTTGATCGCCTTGACCGCTTCGTCGGTCAGGTAGTCGGTCATGTAGCCCTTGGGCGCGAACATCTTCGAGCCGTTGAACTGCACCTGGTAAGGCAGGTTCGGCCACAGGAAGCGGTCGATCGGGTCCCAGGGCTGCTTGGAATTGACCGCATCCGGGTCCTTCTCCGGGAGGTACATCGAGCCCCCCGCGATGAAGCCCAGGCTCTCGTCGAAGCCCTGCTGTTCCGGTCGCGAACCGACCTTGCCGCCCAGGTGCCACTTGCCGAAGTGCAGGGTGTGGTAGCCCCGGGTCCGCAGGACTTCCGCGATGGTGACTTCGCTCGACGGAACGCTGAGCGTGTTGACCGCCGTGGGCGTCCGGTCGGTGCTGCCGGGCGGCATCTGCGCGATGCGATCGGGGAAGAACCTGGGCTTCACGGTCGAGCCCGGCTCGGCCTCGGTGCCGACCATCTTCTCGAACGCCACCGGGGCGGGCGTGAACTCGAAGCCGAACCGGGTGGGGTAGCGGCCGGTCATGATCGCGGCCCGCGAAGGCGCGCAGGTCGCGTTGCCGGCATAGCCGCTGGTGAAGTCGACGCCGTCGCGGCCGATCGAGTCGATATTCGGCGTGGGAACCTGACCGTCAGCGATCCCGCCGCCGTTGAAGGTGATGTCGTTATATCCGAGGTCGTCGGCCAGGATGAAGACGACGTTGGGAGGCCTCTCCCCCGGCGGGGGCGACGCCGGGCCCTGGGCCCAGGTCACCGGCTGGTTGGGTTCCACATGGGGCAGGCGCGAATGCGCGATCATGGCGAAGACCGTCGCCTTGTTGGCGGCGGCCAGACCGACCCCCGCCCCTATGACGAGCACGCCCGCGACAAGCCAGTATCCGAGCTTCATCGTCGCCTCCCCGAGGATTATTGACACGTACCGTGCCATAATAATCGAGCGCGACGCAAGCCATCTTGGTCGCGAGAACGCCGGTCGCCGTGGCCGACGTCGGGACTACGCGGCTTCTTCGCTCCTGGCGGCCTGGTTCGCCGCCCACTGGGCCCTGAGGGTCGCGCTGGTCTCGCGGCTGCCGTCGGGGCTCCATCCGGGCGGACCGAACAGGTAGCCGAAGACCTCCCGCGGCGATCGGGCCGTGGTCAGGTCCCTGGCGATGCCGATCCACTCATGAAACGCCACGCGCAGGATGTTGAAATCGCCCAGGTTCTTGACGATGCCATAGCGGCACTTCTCCTCGTCCAGCTCGGTCTGGAATGTGCCGAACAGCTTGTCCCAGACGATCAGTATCCCTGCATAGTTGCGGTCCAGGTATCGCGGGTTCCGCGCATGATGCACCCGATGGTGGGACGGGGTGTTGAACACCGCCTCGAACCAGGCCGGCATCCGGCCGATCGCCTCGGTATGGATCCAGAACTGGTAGACCAGGCTGATCCCCTGCTGGATCGCGATCTGGGCCGGCGAGAAGCCGACGAAGGCCAGGGGCAGCCACAGCAGCCAGGTTCCCGAAATCCCGCCCGTCCAGGTCTGCCGCAGGGCCGTCGACAGGTTGTAGTGCTGGGAGGTGTGATGGTTGACGTGCGCCGCCCACCAGAACCGCCGCTCGTGGCTCAGCCGGTGGAACCAGTAATAGGTCAGGTCCTCCAGGAAGAAGATCGCCACCCAGGACCACCAGGCGTCGAAAGGGACATCGAAGATCCGGTGCTGGTAGATCCAGACCGTGGCGGCGAACGTCACCCCGGCGGTGAGCAACGCGGCGACCGACCGCCCCAGTCCCATGCCCAGGGAGGCCATCGTGTCCCTGGCCTCGTAGTTGGCCTTCGCCGCGCCCAGCCGGCCCAGCGCGATCTCCAGGATCACGGCCAGCACGAAGAACGGCACCGCCAGGGCGACGGGGTCGAAGGGAGCTTGCAGCATCAGGCCAACTCTTTCGGCGGCCAGGACTCGAAGGCCAGGCGGGCGCGCGGCGCCGAGACATCGGCCAGGTCGAGCTTGAGGACGCCGTCGCGGAAACTGGCCGCCAGGGCCTGGGCCCAGGGGATGTTGCGCGCCACATAGCCGTCGCCGACCTCACAAAGCACCAGGGCCGACGCGCCGGAGCGGGCCAGGGCGCCGCGGCCGTCGGTCGCGACCCAGATGTGGTCCACGGTCCTGTCCGGAAACTCATCGGCGAGCAGGGCGCGGGCGCGCGCGTCGCTCAGGGGCGGCATCGGCCTGGCGATCTTCGCCCAAGTGGCGATGGCGACCAGCACGCCGACAGCCACGGCCGAGCCGGCGAACTGGATCAGGAAGGCATGACTGAGAATGGCGGGTTCCTCCAGCGGGGGAAGGTCGGACGGCGCGCCGCCACCGTCAAGCTGCTCCGGCGCCGCGACCGCCCATTGGGCGCCGTCGGGGAACCGGGTCTAGAGTTGTCGCCAGCAAGATCGAGGGGACGCCATGAAGGACTTCGCAGGCAAGACCGCCGTCATCACCGGCGGCGGCACGGGCATGGGCCGCGAGCTCGCCCGGCAACTGGTCGCCGAGGGCTGCAACGTGGCCATGTGCGACGTCTCCGCCAAGGCCATGGCCGAGACCGTGCGGCTGATCGAGGCCGACGGGAAGCCGCAGGGGACCAAGGTCACCACCCATATCGCCGACGTCTCGCTCGAAGCCGCGCTCATCGCCTTCCGCGACGAGATGGCCGAGCAGCAGGAGACCGACCGCATCCACCTGCTGTTCAACAACGCAGGGATCGCCGGCGGCGGCAGCATGGTCACCGACAGCCGCGCGGCCTGGGAGAAGACCTTCAACGTCTGCTGGGGCGGCGTCTATCTGGGGGTGCGCACCTTCCTGCCGATGCTGATGGCGGCGGACGAGGGCCACATCATCAACACCTCCAGCGTCAACGGCTTCTGGGCCACCATCGGGCCCAACACCTCCCACACCTCCTACGCCGCGGCGAAGTTCGCGGTGAAGGGTTTCACCGAGGCCCTGATCACCGACCTTCGGCTGACGGCGCCGCACATCAAGTGCTCGGTGGTCATGCCCGGCCACATCGGCACCTCGATCGCCGCCAATTCCCGCAAGGTCCAGGCCGGGACCGATTCCGACGAAATGAGCGAGGCCGAGATCGCCGCCGCCCGGGCCCGTGCGACCCAGGCCGGCATGGACATGACCAAGGTCACCGACGACATGATCCGCGCCATGGCCGCCGAACAGGCCCGACGCTTCCTGGAAGACGCGCCGATGACCGCCGCCGACGCCGCGAAGGTGATCCTCGACGGCGTGAAGGCCGAACGCTGGCGCATCCTGGTCGGCGAAGACGCCAAGACCCTGGACGAATGGGTCCGCCGCGAGCCGGAGAACGCCTACGAGCCGGAGTTCTTCACCCGGTTCGCCACCGAGGTGGGCTGGCGCCTGGGCGGCTAGCCGCCCCTTGACGCGGGCCCGTCTCCGCTCGGAGATGGGCCATGGAAAACCTCGAAGCATTCATCGCGGGCCTGCCCAAGGCCGAGCTCCACCTGCATATCGAGGGCAGCCTCGAGCCCGAGCTGATGTTCGCCCTGGCGAAGCGCAACGGGATCGCCCTGCCCTTCGACAGCGTCGAGGCCGTGCGTGCGGCCTATGAGTTCAGCCGCCTGCAGGACTTCCTGGACATCTACTACCAGGGCGCCCAGGTGTTGCTGAAGGCGCAGGATTTCCACGACCTCGCCCTGGCCTATTTCCGTCGCGCCGCCGCCGACGGCGTGGTCCACGCGGAGATCTTTTTCGACCCCCAGACCCACACCGACCGCGGCGTGCCCTTCCAGGTGGTCGCCGACGGCCTGCTGGCCGGCATGGCCCAGGCCAAGGCCGAACTGGGCGTCAGCTCCAGCCTGATCCTCTGCTTCCTGCGCCACCTGTCGGAGGACGCGGCCTTCGCCACCCTTGAAGCCGCCTCGCCCTACCTGGACCGGATCGCCGGCGTGGGCCTGGACTCCTCGGAGCTCGGCCACCCGCCCGCCAAGTTCGCAGGCGTGTTCGCCGCCGCCCGCCGACATGGCCTCAAGCTCATGGCCCATGCCGGCGAGGAAGGCCCGCCCGCCTATGTCTGGGAGGCGCTGGACATACTGAAGGTCGACCGCATCGACCACGGCAATCGCGCCCTGGAGGACCCCGCCCTGGTGGACCGCCTGGCTCGCGACGGGATCACGCTCACGGTCTGCCCGCTTTCCAACCTCAAGCTCTGCGTGGTCGACGACCTTGCGGCCCATCCGCTGAAGCGGATGCTGGACCTGGGCCTGAAGGCCACGATCAATTCCGACGATCCGGCCTATTTCGGCGGTTATCTGGGCGAGAACTGGCTGCAGACCGCCCGGGCCCTCGACCTCGGGCGCGACGACCTCGCCACCCTGGCCCGCAACAGCTTCACCGGCTCGTTCCTGCCCGCCGACGAGATCGCGGCGCGGCTGGCCCAGATCGACCGGTACGTGGCGGCAAGCTGATACCCTAGCTGGCCTCCATCATCTCCGCGGTGATCCGCCACCGGCCGTCCAGCCAGTCGATTATCTCGCGCGCGGCGGGGTGATCGATCCGGGAATAGCGGGACCGCAGCCGCCCGGCCGCCTCACCCAGGTTGTCCAGGCCGGTGTCGTTCAGCAGGCCAAGGTGACGACGGACCTGCCCGCCCAGGTCCGCGCCCAGCACCGCCTCGAGCGCCCGCCCCAGGGCCTCGCCATACTGATAGGCGTCGCCGCGCTCGTAGCTCTCGACCAGGGTCAGGAGCGGAATTCGCGTCAGCACCGGCTGCAGGGCCGGATTGACCGCATGGGCCGCCAGGTGCGCGCCCATGGCGGCCGGCCGCCCGGTGAAGGCGCGCAGGTACAGATAGGGCGACATCCGGGGACCGTCATTGACCGGATAGTTGTCCCACAGGAACGGCTTGCGCCGCAGCTGCTCCGCCACGCGCGCCAGGTGGCCCGGGCTGTACTCGCGCGAGCAGACCTCCTCGCCGGTCCAGAACACCTCGATCGCCGGGTCCAGCCCCGCGCCCAGGTCCTCCAGATAGCCGACCGGACGGTTCCCGAACGCGCGGTCCAGCAGCGGATCGTCGGTGTAGTAGGTCGGGCACATCACGATCCGCGTCGCCCGGGTCCGCTCGGCGATCCAATGGACGATGCGCGCCTGGGTCCGGGCCAGTTCCGGCAGGTCGCCCCTCATGTCGTCGAACAGCACGCCCAGGTCCTGGACCCCCAGGCTGTCGAGATGCGCCAGCTTCGCCGCCAGCGCCGCCTGCGCCTCGACGCCGAAGTCGCGGTAGATCTCGTAGGGGCTCAGGCCCACCCCGAACCTCACGCCCTGGGCCGCGCAGTGGTCGGCGAACCCGCGGATCGCCTGGGCCTCGGTGTCCGGGTGCGGCTCGCGCCAGCGCCGCCGCAGGAACGGGTCGGCCTTGGGCGCGTACATGTAGAAGTCGTAGCCGTGGGGCCGCAGGAAGCTCACCTGATCGGCGCGCGCCGACCAATTCCAGGGCTCGCCATAATAGCCCTCGATCAGGCCCAGCGGTGGGATCATGCGGCGCTCCGGCGTCTAGCCGGGACCGATGGGTTCCTGGCCGACCAGAGCCTTAACGGCCTCGGAATTGAGCGCAACCGTCCGCATCGGCCGGACAGCCTTGGCCGGGACATCGCCCGTCAGCTTTCGGATGACTTCGTCGGCGCCGCCTTCGACAACCAGTTCCTGGTTGTCCGGCAGGCCCGCCAGGCGGATGCAGGTCTGGGCTGTGACCCCGGCGCGCCGGTGCACGGAGCGCACATGCTCCGGATTGATCCAGATCGGCTCGCTGCGGAACACGAGCTTGAACGGGACAAGTTTAATCATGAAGACAACAACACCCTGAAACCTGCTGGCCCGACGTTGGCACGTACCGGCGCGTGCTGACAGCGACAGCACGCCAAAGGCGAACGCATAGGAATGATAAAGGCTCCCCCGGCGACGAAAGGAGCCCTCCCCCGTCGCCGGGGGAGGGCTGGCCGACGACGCGCGGCCGCGACAGGAAATTCGGCGCGCGCAGGCGGGGAGACGGTGGGGGAGGTCCGCGCCCCCGCCGTGAACCGTCGGCAGGGAACGACTAGAACTTGCGGACGTAAGCCACCGACCAAACGTCGGCGTTGGCGCTGGAGTCCTTGAAGTCGTAGCGGGTGTAGTCGGCCCGCACGCCATTGGCGCCGTCCAGGAGGTATTGGCCGCCGACCCCGTAGTTCCAGGAATCACCGGCGTCGCTGACCGAGGCCCCGCTCGCCGAGGCCTTGAGCTTGGTCGTGCCATAGCCCACCCGGGCGAACAGGTCGGCGTTCGGCGCGACCGGCAGGTAGCCCACGCCATAGATCGCGGCCTGGTGCTCCAGGTCGATCTTCACGGGCACGCCGCCCACATAGGTCTTGTCGTCCTTGACCCCGGCGGCCAGTTCGCCTTCGACGCCCAGGTGCTGACCGAACCGGACGCCCAGGCGGCCCTGGATCGCGCCCAGATCGACCCCTTCGACGCTGGAGGCGCCATAGCCGAGCGTCCCGTAGTAGCTGGTTCCCGCGGCGTCCTGCGCGGCGGCGACGGCGGGGATGGCGGCGGAGGCGGCGAGCGTGGCGACGGATAGAGCGATGAGAGTTTTCATTTTTTTGTAGTCCTTACTAACGCGAACAGCTCCCCAGCCACGTCTGGTTCGGCTTCAAACGCGGCGACAGCAGGTCAGTTCGGCGCCACGGCGAGGAAACATTGTGTTCGCCGCGTCCTGTGGCCGCACGGCCACAAGAGGCCTGACGGAACCCGCGCCCGTGGTATCAGGGGGGTTCGAAGCCCCCGCCAACCAGAGGGGCGCACCTCCGGAGCCTTGCCTTGCATCACGCCGTCATCGCGGCCACCGGCCTCTACACCCCGCCCCAGAGCGTTTCGAACGCCGAGCTGGTCGAGGCCTTCAACGCCTATGTGGCGGACTTCAACGCCGAGCACGCCGAGGCCATCGCCGCCGGCGAGACCCAGGCCCTCACCCCCTCCTCGGTGGAGTTCATCGAGAAGGCTTCGGGCATCAAGTCGCGCTACGTGGTGGACAAGGCCGGGGTTATCGACCCCAAGGTCATGCGCCCGAACATCCCCGAGCGCCCCAACGACGAGATCTCCATCCTGGCCGAGATCGGCGTCGCCGCCGCCCGTGACGCCATGGCCCGCTGGGGCAAGGACGCCGGCCACATCGACGCCGTGATCTGCGCGGCCTCCAACATGCAGCGCGCCTATCCGGCCATGGCCATCGAGATCCAGCAGGCCCTGGGGATCGACGGCTTCGCCTTCGACATGAACGTCGCCTGCTCGTCCGCCACCTTCGGCATCAAGACCGCGGCCGACTACATCGCTTCGGGCTCCGCCCGCGCCGTGCTGGTGGTCAATCCCGAGATCACCTCCGGCCACCTGAACTTCCGCGACCGCGACAGCCATTTCATCTTCGGAGACGTGGCGACCGCCGTGATCGTCGAGGCGTCCGACCAGGCGGTGGGCGGCTGGGACATCCTGGGCACGCGCCTGAAGACCGTGTTCTCCAACAATATCCGCAACAATTTCGGCTTCCTGAACCGCGCGGCTCCGGAGGGCGCCGGCGCCCCCGACAAGCTGTTCGTGCAGGAAGGCCGCAAGGTGTTCCGCGAAGTGGTGCCGATGGTCTCCGAGATGATCGTCCAGCACGCCGCCGACCTCGGCGTCGACCCGACGGGCCTGAAGCGCCTGTGGCTGCACCAGGCCAACATCAACATGAACGAGCTGATCGGCAGGCGCGTCCTCGGCCGCGAGCCGGCGCCGGGGGAGAACGTCATCATCCTCGACGAATACGCCAACACCTCCTCCGCGGGTTCGATCATCGCCTTCCACAAGGCCAATGAGGACTTCGCCGCAGGCGAGACCGGTCTGATCTGCTCGTTCGGCGCGGGCTATTCGGCCGGCACGGTGTTCGTCCGCAAGCGGTAGGTCACTCCGCCGTCTTGGGGTGCGCGGCCTTCCAGTCCATGGCCTTGCGCACCCGCGCGCCGACCGAGGGGTGGTCGTAGAACAGCACCTCCTCGAGGCGTGACGGCGTGGCGGCGCGGTACTCGATGGTCTTGACCAGCGCCTTGGCGAGGCCGTCCGGCTCGTTGACGCGGGTCAGCGAGAAGGTGTCGGCGTCGCTTTCGCCGATGCGGGTGATCGAGACCGTCAGCGGGGTGGAGACCAGGGCGAGGACGGCCAGGATGGCGCCCACCACCGGGAAGCCCGCCGGATCGGCCAGCCCGCGCACGCCCTTGGCCCCCATCCAGCCGGCCACCGTCGGGAACAGCCGGTCCACGAGGAAGAACGCCGCCAGCGCCAGGGCCGCATAGGCCAAGGCGAACCAGACCGCGTGCATGTGGACGTAGTGGCCCATCTCGTGGCCCACCACGCCGCGCACCTCGGCCAGGTCGGCGTCCTTCTTGAACATCACGTCGCTCATGGCCACCCGGGCGGTGCCGAACAGCCCCGACACATTGGCCGTGTAGCGGTTCGACTGCTTGGAGCCGTCGTAGATGTAGATCTTGTCGGACGGCACCCCGTTGGCCTTGGCCATCGCGACCACCGCGTCGCGCACCGGCCCGGGCGGGGCGGGCTTGTAGGTGTTGAACAGCGGCTCGATGAACACCGGCGCCAGCACCATGATCGACACGAAGAACATGCCGACCAGTCCGCCGCCCCAGATCCACCAGGTCCTGGGGGCCCGGCGCATCAGCGCGTAGAGCCCCGCCACCAGCAGGGTGGTGATCACCAGCGAGATCGCCGCCATCATCACCCATTCGCCGAGCCAGCCGCCGAACGCCTGGCTGGTCAGGCCATAGGACTTCTCCCGCCACCAGTCCTGATAGACCGTCCAGGGCAGGCCGAGCACCGCCTCGAGGATGCCGTCGGCCAGCACCACGACCAGGGCCACCCGCCAGGGCTTGGGCGCGCCGCCCTCGACCCCGTCGCGGATCCGCGTCAGCACGCCGGACCTCAGAACCAGCCAGGCCACGGCCACGGCCACCACCGCGCTCCACAACAGGATCCAGTGGCCGCCCTGGGTGTAGGCCTGGGCCTTGGCGTGCTGGGCGGGCGTGAGCACCGCAAGGTAGGCGGCCGTTGCGGCCGCCGGATCGAACTGGGCCATGGCCCCCTCCCCCGAAACTCAGACGCGGGGAGGAGGCCAGACTTCGCCTCGGTTGTCAGGTGAAAAGCCCTTCACCTTACGCGTGCGGCCCGAAGGTCGGTCAGGTCGTCGTCGATCCGGTCGCATCTTCAGGCTCCTCAACGCAGGAGGGCTGGCCTGCAACCACCGGGCGTGCTGAAAGGCGTTCATGAAACTGTTCGCTTTCCTGGCCGCCCTCGTCGCGGCCTGTCCCGCCGCGGCCGCGATCCATTCCCAGCTGCCCGCGGGCGTCGAGCCCCTCGCCTATGACCTGACGGTCACGCCCGACGCCAAGGCCCTGACCTTCCGGGGCGATGTGAAGATCACCCTGCGCGCCGCGCGACCCACCAGCCGCATTGTCCTCAACGCCGCGGACCTGACGATCGTCCGCGCCTCGCTGGACGGCGTACCGGCCCGGTTCACCCTCGACCCCAAGGCCCAGACCGCCACCTTCGCCCTGGCCAGGCCCGTCGCAGCCGGTCGCCACAGCCTGGCCATCGCCTATTCCGGCAAGGTCCAGGACGGCCCCGCCGGCCTGTTCCACGTCGACTATGCGGACGGTCGCATGCTGGCGACCCAGTTCGAACCCGCCGACGCCCGCCGCTTCCTTCCGCTCTTCGACGAGCCGGCCAAGAAGGCGACCTTCGCGGTCAGCGCGGTGGTCCCGGCGGGACAGATGGCGATCTCAAACATGCCGGAGATTGAATCCAGCCCGCTCCCCGGCGGCCTGAAGAAGGTGCGGTTCGCCACGACCCCCAGGATGAGCTCCTACCTGCTGTTCTTCGGACTGGGCGACCTGGAGCGGATCAGCGCCAAGGTGGGCGACACCGACGTCGGGGTGGTGATCCGCAAGGGCGACGCCGAGAAGGGCCGCTTCGCCCTGGAGGCCGCCACCAGGATCCTCGCCTACTACAACGACTATTTCGGCGTGAAGTACCCGCTGCCCAAGCTCGACCTGGTGGCCGCTCCCGGCGAGGCCGCGGGGGCCATGGAGAACTGGGGCGCCATCCTCTACACCCAGACCTTCATCGTGGTGGACCCCAGGCTCTCCACCGCCGGCGACCGCCAGACCGTGTTCAACGTGGTCGCCCACGAGATGGCCCATCAGTGGTTCGGCAACCTGGTCACCATGGCCTGGTGGGACGACCTCTGGCTGAACGAGGGATTCGCCAACTGGATGGCGGTCAAGGCGGCCGACCACTTCCATCCCGAATGGACGCCGCTGCTCTCCGCCCAGGCCGCCAAGTTCGGCGCCATCCAGATCGACGCCAGGGCCTCCACCCACCCGGTGATCCAGAAGGTCGAGACCGTAGCCCAGGCCGAACAGGCCTTCGATTCCATCACCTACGAAAAGGGCGAGGCGGTGATCCGCATGCTGGAGGGCTATGCGGGCCCCGACGCCTGGCGAGACGGCGTGCGCGCCTACATGGCCGCCCATGCCTACGGCAATACCGTCAGCGACGATCTGTGGGCCGCCATCGACAAGGCCGCCGGCAAGCCCATTTCGACCGTGGCCCACGACTTTACCCTGCAGGGCGGCGTGCCGCTGGTCACGGTCGACCGGACGGACGCCGGCCTGCAGCTTCGCCAGGGACGCTTCGGGACCGACGAGGCGTCGCGCACGCCGCGCGGATGGCGCGTGCCGGTGAGGGCGCGGGCGGTCGGCGGCGACGCCCGCTTCGACGGCCTGGTGTCCGCAGACACGACCCCGGCCCTTGCCCACCTGGCTCCGCCCGTCGTCGTGAACGCCGGTCAGACCGGCTACTACCGCACCCTCTACGCCCCGGACGCCCTGGCGCCGCTGGCGGAGCGCTTCGCGGCGCTGCCGGCGGCGGACCAGATCGGCCTGCTGGACGATGCAAACGCCCTGGGCCTGGCGGGCTACACGCCGATCGCCAACTATCTCGACCTCGCCGCCCGGGTTCCCGCCGAGGCCGACGCCCCGGTCTGGCGCGACGCCGTCGCCGGCCTGGTCGGCCTGGACACCTATTTCGACGAGGGTCCGGCGCGCGCGGCCTATCGCGCCTGGCTCGGAAAGCGGCTGGCGCCCCTCCTGACGAGGATCGGCTTCGATCCCCGACCGGACGAACCGGCCAATGTCGCCATTCTGCGTGGCACCCTGCTCTCGGGGCTCAGCCAACTGGCCGCGCCCCAGATCTACGACGAGGCGAAACGGCGCTTCGCAGCCGTGGGCGGGGATCCTGGCAGGCTTTCCGCCGGAACCCGGGCCTGGGTGCTGCTCGCCCTGGCCCGCGGCGCCGACGCGGAGACGTTCGACCGGCTGCGCGCCCTGGCGCGGGCCAGTCGCGACCCGCTGGAGAAACAACAGTTCTACAGCCTCCTGGCCCATGTGCAGGACCCGGTCCTGGCCCGGCAGGTGCTCGAACTGTCGATCACCGACGAGGCGCCCAACAATGTCGGGCCGCGCCTGATCGGAACCGTGGCCAACGAACATCCCGACCTCGCCTGGGCCTTCAGCCAGGCCCACCTGGCGGAGATTTCCAAGGGCTTCGACAGCCTGACCCGCTCGACCTTCATGCCCGGGATCGCCAGCCGCTCGCGCGACGCCCGCCGCGCCGACGAACTGGCGGCCTACGCCGCCGGCGCCATCCCGGCGGACGCCCAGGGCGAGGTCCGCGTCGCGGTGGCGCGCATCCGCTACGCCGCGGAGATCAAGGAGAAGCGGACGCCGGAGATCGCCGCCTGGGTGGCGGCGCACGGCGAGTGAAGGGCCGCGCCGCCTAGCGCGGCGGTTCGCCCTGGTCGAGGATGGTCAGGCGGCGGACCGTCAGGTCGTCGATCTCCAGGCGCTTGATCCTCATGCGGCGCACCGAGGCGCGTCCCACGGCCAGGCGGCCGATGGCCATGGCGCCGACCGCGAAGGCGCCCATGCTGAGGGCGCCCAGGGCGAAGGCCCCGGCCAGGCCGATGCCGATGCCTCCGGCGCCCGCCGCCGTGGTGGCCGCCCCGCGGGGGCGGATGACCTCGAGGACGCGGGCCCGGTTCACCGGTCCTTCTCGCGTTCGCCGACCGCGGCCTGGGCCGCCGCCAGCCGGGCGATCGGCACCCGGAACGGCGAGC
>DASUIJ010000291.1:0-3852 GCA_036279815.1 Phenylobacterium sp.
AGGGCGGCTATGACGGTCACCTGCGGGTGATGCACCGTACGACGGTGGCGGGAGACGCGCCGGTCTGAGCCGAGCGGGGCCCGGTCTTGCTTCGTAAAGCCGAGATGGCACATTGGGGGCGGCGGGACCGGCGTGAGACCGGCCGCAGGGGAGGCGCCAGGATGGCTGTCGGGCTCTACACGTTCGTCGAGATGTACTCGCGCCAGCTGACCACGGCGGCGCATCTGCTGGACAGGGGCCAGGCGCGGGCGGCCGAGCTGGGCGTCGGCGAGGCCGAGATGCTGGGCTGGCGCCTGATCGACGACATGCAGCCGCTGAGCTTCCAACTGCTGGTCGTGTGCAATTTCGCGCGCCAGTGGCCGGCGCGGATCCTGGAGATCGAAGTCCCGCCGGACGCGCCGACAAACCTGGACGTGGCCGGCTTCAAGGCCGCGCTGGCTGACGCCAAGGCCTATCTTGCCAGTCTGAAGCCCGAGCAGTTCGCTGGTCGGGACGATGTCCCGCTGTCTTTCCCGATCGGCGGCGAGGGCGGGCCGCGGCCGACCCTGCCGGCCGGCCAGTGGCTGAGCAGCTTCGCCACCACCAACCTCTATTTCCATCTATCGACCGCCTACGCGATCCTACGGTCCAAGGGGACGCAGATCGGCAAGATGGACCTGTTCGCCGGCGGGCTTTAGCCCCGGAACCAGCCTAGCCGCCTTGTCCCGCCAGCCGCGCGGCCAGGGTGCGGGTGCGGCGCACGACGGTCCAGGCGGCGCCGGCGACGATGACCAGCAGCCCGAGGATCAGGCTGTGGCCGTCCCAACCCCATAGCGGCTCGAAGGCGGCGACGGCGCAGGTCAGGGTAAGGGCGGCCATGCGATGCGGCTTGGCCATCGGGCCGGAGAAGTCGGCCGCAAAGCCCAGGCCGCGGCCGAGTTCGCGGACATAGGCGGTGAGGACGGCCAGCACCGCGGCGGCCCAGCCGAGCGGGGCGCCGAGCGTGAAGCCTGCGAGGCTGGCGCAATAGCCCGCCCCGACCAGGAACAGGGCGTCGGCGATGCGGTCAGGCAGTTCGTTCCAGATCGGGCCGGAGGGGCCGCCCTTGCCGTGCTCGACCGCCACCATGCCGTCGAGCAGGTTGCAGATCAGACGCAGCTGGATGCAGACGCCGGCCCCGATCAGCAGGGCGCCGCGGCCCACCGGCGTATGGTCGCCGGCGGCGTAGAGGAAGGCTAGCAGGCCGAACAGGGCGAAGATGATGCTGCCGGCCGAGATCATGTCCGGGCTGGCGCCGGCCTTGGCCAGGCCCGAAGCCAGTCCCTGGGCCCAGCCGGCTCCCCGCGACTTCAGGGGGCGGCGGTTTTCTGGGGTTTCGGTCATCGGGGAGCCTTGGCTTGGCCGCGGGCCAGGGTCGCGGCGTAGAC
Organism: Phenylobacterium sp.; assembly: GCA_036279815.1. Taxonomy (GTDB): domain Bacteria; phylum Pseudomonadota; class Alphaproteobacteria; order Caulobacterales; family Caulobacteraceae; genus Phenylobacterium. Next base: position 1,407 of record DASUIJ010000291.1, read on the forward strand.
GATGGCGTAGAGGGTGGAGACCGACCACGGCACGGCGATGGTGCGGACGATCTCGGGCGTGCCGATCAGCGAGTGGACGCCGACCAGCAGGGCGAGGGTCGCCGTCGCGGTGACGGCGGGCGGGACGACATAGCCGAGCGCGCCAGAAAAGCGCGGGCTCATCGCCTCCAGCGCCCGCTTGAGCACCAGGGTGATCAGGCCCGACAGCACGCCTTGCGAGACGGCGGGCAGGGAGGCGGCGGCCAGGCCATGGCCAGAGTTGGCGAAGAGCGCCCAGCCGCCCATGGCCAGGAAGGCGAAGCCGACGTGGGCGAAGGTCGTGCCGGCGAAAGTCCGGAGGGCGCTCTGCATTGGGATGGAAACTGCGCCGCCATCCGCTGTACGGTCAAGCTGCGCCGAGGGCGGATGCTCGGCCGACGGGAGAAGCTAGCGCATGGATGCGGTCACGGCCTTTTTCGCCCAGCAGTCGCCGGTGGTGCTGTGGGGCCTCGGCGGCGTGCTGGCGGTCCTGACCCTGGCCGTAGCGATCACGGCGGTGCTGCCGCTGATCAAGCCGGCGGGCGACTTCACCAACCTGCGCCAGCGGATCGCGTCGTGGTGGGTGATGATCGCGTTGCTGGCCGGGGCGCTGCTGCTGGGCTGGCAGGCGTTCACGGCGCTGATGATCGTCATCTCGTTCATCGCCCTGCGCGAGTTCCTGTCGTTGGCCCCGGTGCGGCGCGAGGACCGGCTGATCGTGCTGGCGGCGTTCGTGGCGATGGGGATCAACTACCTCTTCATCATCATCGACGACTACGGCCTCTACCGGGTCTTCATCCCGACCTACGTGTTCCTGATCATCCCGTTCCTGATGGCCTGCATCGGCCAGACGCGGGCGTTCCTGGCGACCACGGCGACGTTCCACTGGGCCATCGTCACCTGCGTCTACAACCTCGGCTACATCGCCTTCCTGATGCGCACGCCGGCGGCCGAGGCGCAGCCGGCCGGGGCGGCGGGGCTGGTGTTCTTCCTGCTGGTGGCCACCGAGGCGAACGACGTGGCGCAGTACGTGTGGGGCAAGCTGCTCGGGAAGCGGAAGATCGTCCCCAAGGTCAGCCCCAACAAGACCTGGGAGGGGTTCATCGGCGGCTGGATCACGACCAGCGCGCTGATCTGGGTCCTGGGTCCGGTATTCACGCCGCTGAGCGGGATCGGGCTGGCGTGCCTGGCGCTGTTCCTGCCGCTGGCGGGCTTCGCCGGCGACGTGACGATGAGCGCGATCAAGCGGGACATCGGGGTCAAGGACACCAGTGCGTTGATCCCCGGACATGGCGGCCTGCTCGACCGGGCCGACAGCCTGACCTTCACCGCGCCGCTCTATTTCCACATCCTCGCCTACTTCGCCCTGGGTCACTTCTGATGCGATGGCTCCGCCGCTTCGTCCTGGTGCTGATCGCCCGCCCGATTGCGCGCATCTTCACCGGCGCGGACATCATCGGCCGTGAGAAGCTGCCGCTGAGGGGGCCGGCGATCCTGGCCGCGAACCACGCCAGCCATGTCGACACCATCCTGATGCTGACGCTCTATCCGTCGAAGGCGCTGGACAGGGTGAGACCGGCGGCGGCGGCCGACTACTTCCTGCGCGGGGGCATCGTCAGCTGGCTGTCGAACACCATCATCGGCATCGTGCCGGTCGCCCGCGACAAGGCCGGGACCGGGGTCGACGTACTGGCGCCGGTGCGCGAAGCCCTGAAGTCGGGCGACATCGTGCTGATCTTCCCGGAGGGGACGCGCGGCGACGGCGAGGAGATGGCGCAGCTGAAGAGCGGGGTGGCGCGGCTGGCCGCCGACGTCCCCGAGGCCCCGGTCTTTCCGATCTGGCTGCAAGGCGCAGGCCGGGTGCTGCCGAAGGGCGAGGCTGTTCCGGTGCCGATGAACTGTACGGTCCTGGTCGGCGACCCGCTCTACTGGCAGGGTGACCGGCAGGCGTTCCTGGAGGAACTGCGCGTGCGGCTTGAGGACCTGAAGGCCAAGGCTCCGCCGCAGCGTTGGGCGTGAGGCGCGGCCAAGCCCTCGGCCCGATCAGAACCCCTCGACGTCCAGGGCGGTGGCGGTGTCCGAACCGGCGGCGGCGAGATCGAGCCAGAGCCTGACGCGGGGCGTCTCCTGTTCGAAGAAGAACCGACAGGCGGCGATCTTGCCGGTCAGGAAGGCGTCGTCGCCGGCGGCCTTCGCGGCCAGGGCGATGTCAAGCCACAGCCAGCTGACCACGGCATGTCCGAAAGCGCGCAGGGCGCTGGTCGCGCCGGCCAGGGCCTGGGGCGACAGCGGCGTGGCGATGGCGGCGGCGTAGCCGACGAGCGCCTCCCAGGCGGTGCGGAGAGCGGCGGCGCAGGGGGCGAGATCAAGGTGGCGCTCGGCGGCCGCGGCGGTCGCCTCGACGCGGCCGCGAAGCTCTGCGAGGGCG
>DASUIJ010000292.1:0-2956 GCA_036279815.1 Phenylobacterium sp.
ACGGGGTAAACGAAAGGGTCTTCTGTTAGGTAAAATTAAAATTAACTCAACCTATTGGAATGCTGCACAACTCTGCCGCGCGGCGGATGGTGTCCTCGACCTCGGCCTGAGCGTCCGATTGGCTGAACTGCGCGCCTGCCGCGACCGTCTCGCCGTCCACGTCGAGCACACGCCACGTCCAGCGGCGATCTTCGTGGCTGATAGAGTAGGCGAAGGGCAGTTCGGACATTACGGCCTCGCATTGTGCATTGCAGCAATATGACGGATCGAGACCTCAACTCCTGGACCTGTCAAGGGGTTGCGCCTTGTGACGGTGCGAAACGCGTCTGGCGGGAATTTCCAGTGACGATCTCCGCGCCGCCTGGTTTCCGCCTCCCTGATTGACGACCCTGCGCCTTTCGCGTTCCCATTCTCCTGCGACATTCTGTCAGTGGGGGTTGGGTGATGGCGCCGAGCGACGAGACGCCGAGCGACGGCGCGCCCAATCCGGAGCCGGGCTGGCGCGGCTGGGTCAAAGGCCTGCGACTGGGTTCCGTCTCGGGCGCGGTGGCCGCGGCCCTGGTGATCGTGGCGTTCGGCGGCGGCTATCTGACCGCCAGGGGCCTGGACGGGTTCGGCAAGCCCCACGTGGCGATCAGCGAGCCGGGCGCCCAGGGCTGGAACCTGTTCGGCAAACCGCGCGGAGCCAACGCGCCCCGGCGCGGCGTTCCCAAGCCCGAAGGCTTCGCCGTGTGGCGTTCGCGGATCGACACCTCCAGGGCCGAGCCCATGGCCTGCGTGGAGCTGACCCGGCCGCTCGACCCCGCCAGGTCCTACGCCGACTACGTGCTGGTCTCTCCCGATCTCGGCCATGCGCCGGCCGTGTCGGCCCAGGGAACCGAGCTCTGCGTCTCGGGCGTGGGCTTCGCCGACCGCAGGGTGACCCTGCTGAAGGGCCTGCCGGCCAAGGGCGGCGAGACCCTGGCCGCCAACGCCGACGTCGACTTCGTGTTCGGCGAGAAGCCGCCCTATGTGGGCTTCGCCGGCGAGGGCGTGATCCTGCCGCGCGAGGATTCCGACGGCGTCGGCATCGAAACCGTCAATGTCAGCAAGCTGTACGTGGAAGTCTGGCGGGTGGTGGACCGCAATCTGGTCCGCACCTCGATCAGCGCGCCGGACCCCACGGCCGAGGGCGAGTATTCCTACGAATACGGCGACGACAGCCCCAACGAGGTCGGCCGCCTGGTCTGGAAGGGCGAGGTCGAGGTCAAGTCGCAGGGCGAGGGCGTGCGCGCCACCACCGTCTTCCCCCTGGGCGCCGTTTTGAAAGACATGAAGCCCGGCGGCTATGTGGTGAAGGCCCGCGACGCGTCGGGCGGCCGCAGCGTCAAGGCCGACGGCGGGGACGGCCCGCCGCCGGCCCAGGCGCGCCGCTGGGTGATCTTCACCGACATGGCGCTGTCCGCCTACGACGGCTCCGAAGCCCTGGACGTGGTGGTCCGCTCGCTCAGGACCGCCAGGATCCTGCCCGGCGTTCGGGTGACCCTGGTGGCCCGTAACGGCGAGGACCTGGCCGAGGCCAAGGCCGACGCCAACGGCCACGTGAAGTTCGACCACGCCCTGCTGGAGGGCCAAGGCGCGGCGGACGCCAAGATGGTGATGGCCTATGGCGACCAGGGCGACCTGGCCGTGCTGGACCTGGACCGCGCGCCGGTTGACCTGTCCAAGCAGGGGATCGGCGGCAAGACCTCGGAGTCCGGCGGATCGACCTCCGGCCGGGTGGCGGCGAAGCTGGTGGACGCCTTCGTCTATGGCGACCGCGGGATCTATCGTCCCGGCGAGACCGTCCATCTGAACGCCCTGCTGCGCGACCGCGAGGTCAAGGCGGTGAAGGACCGCAAGGGCGCCGTCGTGGTCTCACGGCCTTCGGGCGTCGAGTTCAGGCGCTTCCCCTTCGCGGGCGCCCCGCTGGGTTCGGTGGGCGCCGACGTGGTGCTGCCCAGGAGCGCGCCGCGCGGGCGCTGGACGGCCCGAGTCGAGATCGACGGCCTGGAAAAACCCGTCGGCGAGCTGTCGTTCCAGGTCGAGGACTTCGCGCCCCAGCGCCTGGCGGTCACCGCCACCGGCCAGGAATCCCAACCCCTGAAGGCGGGCGAGGTGCGCAATGTGGAGGTGGTCGCCCGCTTCCTCTACGGCGCGCCGGGCGCCGGTCTGCAGACCGAGGGCGAGGCGCGGTTGAAGGTCGATCCCGACCCCTTCCCGCAGTTCGAGGGCTATCGGTGGGGCGATCAGGTTTCGCCCTTCGAGGAGAAGTTCCTGGACCTGGGGCGGAGCGTCACCGACGGCGAGGGCCGCGCGGTGCTGGCGATCAATGCGGGCGAGGCCGGCGACACGGCCCAGCCGCTGCAGGCGGTCTTCGCCGCCAGCGTCTTCGAGCCCGGCGGACGGCCGGTGCGCGAGAGCCTCGACCTGAAGGTCCGCACCAGGCCGGTCTATCTGGGGGTCAAGGTCGACCAGGGCGACAGCGGCGGCAGCGGCGACCCGACCATCGCGCTCAACGTCCTGGCCGCCGACGCGGCGGGACGGCGGATCGCGGCGAACGGCGTCGCCTACAGCCTGATCTCGGAGAACTGGGACTACGACTGGTTCCAGCAGGACGGCCGCTGGCAGTGGCGGCGCACCAGCCGCGACGCCGTGGTCCAGAAGGGCGTGCTCAATATCACCGCCGGCCAGCCGGCCCGCATTGCGCGGCGCCTGGGCTGGGGCGACTACCGCGTCGAGGTCACCGGCCCCGGCGGCGCCCGCACCGTCACGCGCTTCGCCTCCGGCTGGGGCGCCCCGGCCAAGGACGTCGACGCCCCGGACTTCGTCCGCGTCAGCGCCGGCGTCAAAGCCTACGCCCAGGGCGACACCGTCGAAATCACCCTCAAGCCCCCCTATGCGGGCGAGGCCCAGGTGGCCATCGCCACCGACCGGC
>DASUIJ010000293.1:0-6542 GCA_036279815.1 Phenylobacterium sp.
GCTTTATCTCGCGCAGATGGGCGCGGAGGTGATCCGGTTCGACAATATCGGCGGTGGGCCCGACTTCCGGCGCTGGCCGCTGAGCGAGGGGGGCGACAGCCTCTATTGGGAGGGGCTCAACAAGTCCAAGAAGTCGATCGCCATCGACCTGGGCCGACCCGAGGGCCGCGAGCTGGCGCAACGGCTGGCGACCGCGCCGGGAGATGAGGGCGGCCTGTTCGTCACCAATTTCCCCGTCGACGGATTCCTGTCCTACGAGGCGCTGCGGAAGCTCCGCGACGACCTGATCTGCGTGCGGGTCATGGGGTGGGCCGACGGCTCGCAGGGCATGGACTACACGATCAACTCGGCGCTCGGCCTGCCGCTCATGACCGGTCCGGCGGACGACGACCGGCCGGTGAACCACGTCCTGGCCGCCTGGGACCTGCTGACCGGAGCCTACTGCGCCTTCACCCTGGTCTCGGCCCTGCTGGCGCGGATGCAGGGGCGGGGCGGCCGGGAGATCCGCGCGCCGCTGTCGGACATCGGGGCGGCGACCATGGCCAATCTGGGGTTCACCGCCGAGACCCTGCTGAGCGGGCATCAGCGCCCGCGGATGGGCAACGACATATTCGGCGCCTTCGGACGCGACTTCACGACCCGGGACGGTCAGAAGCTGATGCTGCTGGCGATCACGCCCAAGCAGTGGAGCAAGGCGCTGGAAGCCTTGAGCATCTCGTGGGAGGTGGCGGCGCTGGAGGCCGAGCTCGGGGTGTCCTTCGCCACCGATGAAGGCCTGCGCTTCATCCACCGCGCGCGGCTCTATCCGCTGTTCGAACGGGCCTTCGCCGGCCGGGACGCCGCCGAACTGACCCCGGCCTTCGACGCGGGCGGGGTCACCTGGGGCGCCTACCAGACCCTGGACGCCGCGCTCGACGATCCGCGACTGTTCAAGGGCAATCCGGTCTTCCAGGACATCCGCCATCCCAGCGGCCTCAGCTATCCGGCGCCGGGCGCCATGGCGACCATCCCGCAGGACCCCCGCGGCGCGGTGCGCCCGGCGCCCAGGCTGGGCCAGCACACCGACGAGGTGCTGGCCGATGTGCTGAAGTTGTCGTCGGGCGAGATCGCCAGGCTGCACGACGCCGGGCTCGTCGCCGGACCGGAGGGAATATGAGCGAAGAACAGACCATCGAGGTTTCCCAGGCCGCCCCCGGCGTCCAGGTGGTGACCCTGTCGCGGCCCGCCCAGGCCAATGCGCTGTCGACCCAGATGGGGCGGGACCTGCTGGCGCTCTGGACCCGACTGGCCGACGACGCGTCGGTGCGGGTGGTGGTGATGACGGGGGCGGGGCGTTTCTTCTGCGCCGGGGCCGACCTGAAGGAACGCGACGGCATGACCGACGCGACCTGGGCCGAGCAGCACAGGCTGTTCGAGGACATGATCCGCGCCCAGCTGGCTTGCCCGTTCCCATTGATCGCGGCGATCAACGGGGCGGCCATGGGCGGCGGGGCCGAGATGGCGCTGGCCTGCGATTTCGCCTGGGCCAGCGAGACGGCCCGCATCGGACTGCCCGAGGCCAATCTCGGCATCATTCCGGGCCTGGGCGGGACCCAGCTGGTCACCCGCGCGGTCGGCGAGCGGCGCGCGGTGGAGCTGCTGATGAGCGCCACCCACCTGGACGCCGCGCAGGCGTTGGAGATCGGGATCGTCAACCGGGTGTGCCCGCCGGACGACCTGATGCCGGCGGTGCTGGAGCGCGCGGCCCTGATCGCCAGCAAGGCGCCGCTGTCGGTGCGGGCGCTGAAGGCGGTGGTGCGCGGCGGCGCTGTGCTGCCGCTGGACCAGGCGATGGCCCTGGAGCTGTCGCACTACAATCGGCTGTTCACCACCGAGGACCGGCGCGAGGGCGTCGCCGCCTTCAACCAGAAGCGCCCCGCGGTGTTCCAGGGGCGTTGAGCGTCAGGCGCGGGGCGGATCGCCCGGGCGGCTGATAAGGCTGGAACGCAGGTGCGGCGAGACGAGGCGATCGTAGTCGACACGGGGAATCTGGCGGATCAGGACCCGGAGCAGATCGCGGCCGCTGACGCCGTCCGGCGGCGGATCCGGGCGCAGGGCGCGCCAGAGGTCTCTCGCCTCCGCTTCAATGACCTGGTCCCGCCGCGACATACCCGTACCTCTGTTGGCGCCACACCAACGGAGATTCCGCGCAGGAGTTCCGAAGAATTTGGGTGTTCTTTCCGCAGCTTCGGATGAACTTCGCCCACGCGCGTCAAGCTTGAGAATGTCGAACGGGCCCGCCGGGGCGGTTGCGGAAGGCCCTCGAAACCCTTGGCGGAACGCGCCGGCCCTAAGCCGTCGCCGTGAGTTGTCCGCAGATGAAGGCGTCCTCGCCGGCCGCCAGCAGGCCGTCCAGAACGGCGGGCGCATCCTCGGGGGCTACAATCAGGATCAGGCCCACGCCGCAGTTGAAGGTTCGGCGCAGCTCGTGGTCGGAGACCCCGCCCACCTCCTGCATCCAGGCGAAGACCCGGGGCAGGGGCCAGGCGTTCCAGTCGAACTGGGCCTCAAGGCCCGGGGCGACCGCGCGGGGCGGATTCTCGATCAGGCCGCCGCCGGTGATGTGGGCGCAGCCCTTGATCCGTCCGGCCTTGATCTGGGGCAGGACGGACTTGATGTAGATGCGGGTGGGCGCCATCAGCGCCTCGGCCAGGGTCTTGCCCGGCGTGAAGGGTGCGGGCGCGTCCCAGGCCAGGCCGGAGCGCTCGACGATGCGGCGGACCAGGGAATAGCCGTTGGAGTGCGGGCCGGAGGAGCCCAGGCCGATGATCACGTCGCCGGCCTTCTGGTCGTCCAGGCGCGGCAGGACCGCGCCGCGCTCGACGGCCCCGACGGAGAAGCCCGCCAGGTCGTAGTCGCCCTTCGAATACATGCCGGGCATCTCGGCGGTCTCGCCGCCCACCAGGGCGCAGCCCGCCAGCTTGCAGCCCTCGGCGATGCCGCCGACAACGCGGGCGGCCTCGTCCACGTCGAGCTTGCCGGTGGCGAAGTAGTCGAGGAACAGCAGGGGCTCGGCGCCCTGGGCCAGGAGGTCGTTGACGCACATGGCGACGAGATCGATCCCCACGGTGTCGTGCAGGCCGGTGTCGATGGCGACCTTGAGCTTGGTGCCGACGCCGTCGGTGGTGGAGACCAGCAGCGGGTCGGCGTAGCCGGCCGCCTTGAGGTCGAACAGCGCGCCGAACCCGCCCAGCGACGCATCCGCGCCGGGGCGGCGGGTCGCCTTGGCAAGCGGCTTGATCCTGTCGATGAGAGCGTTGCCGGCGTCGATGTCGACCCCGGCTTCGGCGTAGGTCAGCCCGTTCGGCCGTTCGGTCATTGGAAGGGAAACCTCAAGAATTTCGCGGCCGGGGTTGCAGACTCGGGCGTGCGCGGGGCTATAGCTAATTGATGACGCCGATTACAACCACCGCCGAACTCGCGGCGTTTTGTGCAAAGATCAAGGGCCAGCCGTTTGTCGCCGTGGACACCGAGTTCATGCGCGAGACGACCTACTGGCCGAAGCTCTGCCTTATCCAGGCCGCAACGCCCACCGCCGAGGCGGTTATCGATCCTCTGTCCGAGGAGATCGACCTCGAGCCGTTCCTTGAAATCATGCGGGACGCGAGCATCGAAAAGGTGTTCCACGCCGCCCGTCAGGACGTGGAAATCTTCAATAATTTGAAGGCGATGCCCCGTCCGCTGTTCGACAGCCAGGTGGCGGGCATGGCGGCGGGCTACGGCGAGCAGATCGCCTACGACGCCCTGGTCCGCCAGATGCTGAAGATCGAGCTCGACAAGTCCAGCCGCTTCACCGACTGGGCGCGCCGGCCCCTGACCGACGCCCAGCTCACCTACGCCCTGGCGGATGTGACGCACCTTGCGGCGCTCTATCCGATCCTGAAGTCGCGTCTGGAAAAGGAAGGCCGGCTGGCCTGGGTCCACGACGAGATGCAGAACCTCTGCGACCCGGCCAACTATGACGTCGAGCCGGAGAACGCCTGGCGGCGCCTGAAGCCGCGCAAGCACACGGCCAAGTACCTGGCGGTCTACAGGGCGGTCGCGGCCTGGCGCGAGCGCACCGCCCAGCTTCGCGACCAGCCGCGCGGCCGAATCCTGAAGGACGACGCGATCGACGAACTGGCGACCCAGGCGCCGACGGATGCGGCCCAGATGGATCGCCTGCGCTCGGTTCCCAAGGGCTTCTCGGGCTCGCGGTTCGGGCCCGACCTGCTGGCGGCCGTGCGCGAGGCGCTGAAGGACCCGGAAGCCTACGCCCCGGTGATCGAACGTAACCGCACCGCGCCCTCGCCCGCGGCGGGCGCGGTGGTGGAGCTCCTGAAGGTCCTGCTCAAGGCGCGGGCCGAGGACTCCGGCGTGGCCTCGAAGCTGATCGCCACGGTCTCGGACCTGGAGCTGATCGCCAACGACGACAACGCCCAGACCCCGGCCCTGACCGGCTGGCGACGGGAAGCGTTCGGCGAGGACGCCCTGAGGTTGAAGCGGGGCGAACTGGCCCTGGTGCTGGACGGCACGCGGGTGCGGGTGGTCGAGGTCCGCAGGGCCCCCAAGACCAGCGCCGTCGAATAGGCCGTACGCCGCCCCCGGGGGCGCTTGCCAGACTCTCGCGGCAGGCCCATCTGGATGGGGTTGGCGGAGGCCTGGATGCGACTGCTCCTGAATATTCTGTGGTTCATCCTGGGCGGCTGGCTGTCGGGGACGCTTTGGATCCTGGCCGGGGTGCTGCTGGCGATCACCATCGTGGGCCTGCCCTGGGCGCAGGCGGCTTTCCGCATCGCCAGCTTCAGCTACTGGCCGTTCGGCCGCCAGGTGGTGTCGCGTGCGGAATTGAGCCGTCGCGGCGACCTGGGAACAGGTCCCGTAGGTATTCTGTTGAACATCGTGTGGTTCATTTTCGGCGGTTGGTACCTCGCCCTCCACCACATCCTGCTGGGTGTGGCGCTGTTCGTGACGATCATCGGTATTCCCTTCGGCCTACAACATTTGAAGCTCGCCATCATTTCGCTCGCTCCGGTCGGTAAGGCTGTGATCGAGACTTGAGAGTCACCCCTTGAACTTGATCCACCTGTCAGAATTCATCGCGCAGTACGGCTATTTCGCCGTGTTCGGTCTGATCGTATTCCAGAGCCTGGGCGTTCCGCTGCCCGGCGAGGCGGCGCTGATCGCCGCGGCCGTTTATGCGCAGCACACGGGACGGCTGAGCATCCTGGCCATCGTGGTCGTGGCGGCGATCGCCTCGGCCCTGGGCAGCATACTGGGCTATTGGATCGGACGCCGCGGCGGCTATCCGCTGCTGTCACGCTATGGGCACCACATCGGCCTCAACCCCGCACGGATGCGGCTGGGCGAGTACCTGTTCCGCATCCATGGCGGCAAGATCCTGCTGTTCGGGCGGATCATGGCGGTGCTCAGGGTCTATGAGGCGGTGCTGGCCGGCACCTACCGGATGCCGACGCGCCGGTTCATGATCTTCAACGTCCTGGGCGCGGTGATCTGGGCCGCCGGCGTGGGTTATTGCGCCTACGGCTTCGGCGAGCTGTTCCATCGCATGGAAGGCTTCGTGGCCTGGACGGCGCTGGGGATCGGCCTGTTCGTGCTGGTCGCGGCCGGAATCTACCTCAAGCGCCAGGAAGTGGTGCTGCAGGCCCACGCCGACGCCCACCTGGCCGCCGAACAGGGCGTCTAGGCCACCGTCGCGTCGATTTCGCGCAGGAGTTCGTTCCAGCCGGCGTCCATGTCCGGGGTCCAGTCCGCGCCGAGGATCTCGCGGAAGGTGGAGCGCACGGTCCCGAAGAAGGTGGCGAACACCTCGCGCGGGACGCCCAGGTTCTCGTGGTTGACGATCTCGGTCTTCATCAGGTTGGGGCCGAAGGCGCGGGGGCCGGCGAAGTCGAGGATGGATTCGATCACCTGGTAGAGCATCTGGCCCCGCACGCTGCCGTCGGTGTCGCGGACGAACAGCGCTTCCATCTCCGGGTTTTCGGCGAACAGCCGGGCGTAGACCAGCGGCGTCGGGTCGGAGCTGCGTTCGGAGACGCGCTCGAGACTCTCGGTGATGGCTGCGGCGTTCATGGATGGTCCTCGAATTCGGAAGCGAACAGGGCCGTGGCGTCGGCGACGAAGCCGTCCCCCGGCTCCGGTCCCCCCGCATCGGTGCGGTACTTGACGAACAGTTCCTCAAAGCCGCCGGGATGGAAGCCTACGAGCATTTCGACGGGCGCGCCGGAGACATTGGCGTAGCCGTGGCGCGTGCCCGGAGGGACCCGGACGAAATCGCCGGGACCCAGGCTGGCCACGGCCGCGCCCAGCAGGAACTCCAGGCGGCCCTTGCGGATCAGGAACGTCTCCTCGATGTCGCGGTGGAGGTGGGGGCCATAGTCGGGCGGCAGGCCGTGCGGCGGAGGTTCGCCGGCGGCCACGGTCCATTCCATCAGCGAATAGCGCCCGCCGGTGTCGCGTCCGAAAACCAGGATGCGCCCGCGATCGGGGCCGTCCTCGAAGGC
>DASUIJ010000294.1:0-3658 GCA_036279815.1 Phenylobacterium sp.
CCACCAGCAGGATCGAGCCGCGATCCACGTAGGACAGCATCCGGGCGCGCTGGGCGATCCATCCGCCGATCCACCGGCGCAGCACCTGGCCCGCCACGAAGGGAACCAGCAGCTGCAGGACGATGGACTGGGCCGAGTGCAGCGACAGTCCGCCCCCCTGGGTGTGCATCAGCATGGCGCCCAGCAGGGGGGTCAATGCGATGCCCAGGAGGTTCGAGGCCGTGGCCGAGGCCACCGTGGCGGCCACGTTGCCGCGGGCGATGGCGGTGAACCCGATCGACGACTGGATGGTCGAGGGCAGGCACCCCAGGAAGATGACGCCCGGCGCCAGGGCCGCAGGCGTGATCCAGCCGGGCAGAGCGGCCAGGCCCAGGCAGAGCACCGGGAACAGGACGAAGGTGGCGGCGAGCACCAGCAGGTGCAGCCTCCAGTGGGTGACGCCCCGGATCACCGCCTCGCGGGACAGCTTGGCGCCGTGCAGGAAGAACACCAGGCCGATGGCGATCTTGGTGGCCAGGCCGAACACCGGCGCGGCCGCGTCGCGGGCCGGCAGCAGGCTCGCCAGCACGACCATGCCGACGATGAGGATGATGTACCAATCCGGCTTCAGGCGGGTGAGGAACCCGCCCTTCGGCGCTCCGCTCACGCGTCGACCAGGAACGAGAGCTGGCGTTCGGCCACGTCGTTGCGGCCCTCGGAGATCTCGCGGTCGAGCAGGCGGGTCGGATAGTCCCCGGTGAAATAGTGGTCGGTGAACTGGGGATCGTTCGGGTCGCGCGGCTCGCTGTTCATCGCCCAATAGAGGCCCTCGACCGAGAGGTAGCCCATGGAATCGACGTCGAGGATCTTGGCGATCTCCTCGATGGAGTTGTTGGCGGCCAGCAGCTTCTCGCGGTCCGGCATGTCGATGCCGTAGAAGTCCGGCCACTTGATGGGCGGCGAGGCGGAACGCAGGTGCACCTCGGCGGCGCCGGCCTCGCGCACCATCCGCACCACGCGGACGGAATTGGTGCCGCGGACGATGGAATCGTCGATCAGCATCACCCTCTTGCCCGCGAGGACGGAACGGTTGGGCGACAGCTTCATGCGCACGCCGGTCTCCCGGGCGCCCTGGGTCGGCTGGATGAAGGTGCGGCCCACATAGTGGTTGCGGATGATGCCCATCTCGAAGGGCACGCCGGTCTCCTGGGCGTAGCCCAGCGCGGCGGGGACGCCGGAATCGGGCACCGGGACGATGACGTCCACCGGCACATGGCTCTCGATGGCCAGCTTGCGGCCCATGCGTTTTCGCACTTCGTAGACCGAGCGGCCGTTCACCACGGAATCGGGACGGGCGAAGTAGACGTATTCGAAGATGCAGGGCCGCGCCCGGGCCGCCGGGAAGGGCCGCAGGCTCTCGATCCCGTCCTGGTCGATCACCACCATCTCGCCGTGTTCGATATCGCGGACGAAGCGGGCGCCGATCATGTCCAGGGCGCAGGTTTCGGACGCCAGCACCGCGCGGCCGTCGAGGTCGCCCAGGACCAGGGGCCGGATGCCCAGCGGGTCGCGGACGCCGATGAGCTTCTTGTTGGTCAGCGCCACCAGGGCGTAGCCGCCCTCGATCTGGCTGAGCGCCTCGATGAAGCGGTCGACCAGCCGGGACCGGCGGGACCGGGCGATCAGGTGCAGGATCACCTCGGAGTCCGAGGTCGACTGGAAGATCCGGCCCTCGGCGACCAGTTGCTGGCGCAGGGTCAGGAAGTTGGTGAGGTTGCCGTTGTGGGCGATGGCGACGCCGCCCTGGTCCAGGTCGGCGAACATCGGCTGGACGTTGCGGATGAAGCTGCCGCCGGAGGTGGAATAGCGGGTGTGGCCGATGGCGGACTGGCCGGGCAGGCGGTCGACGAGGTCGGCCCCCGCGAAGGCGTCGCCCACATAGCCCATGTGCCGTTCGGTGTGGAAACCCTGGCCGTCGAAGCTGGCGATGCCGCAGGCTTCCTGGCCGCGATGCTGCAGGGCGTGGAGGCCGAGCGCGGTGAGGGCGGAGGCCTCCTCGATGTCGTATACGCCGAACACGCCGCACTCCAGACGAGGCGTGTCGTCATCCGGATCCCGAGGCGACCATCGATCCGGAAGGGTCTTCATCGGGATTTCTCCACCAGGTCGTCGATGCCGCCGCGATCGCGGGCGTCATAGCCCTGGTCGCCCGCCGAGTCACCCTTGCGGTTCGCAGAACCGTCACGAACCGCGGCCCCGAGCGCCGGCGTGAGCTTGCCGGCCATGTCGAGTCCCTTGGGCGCAAAGGCCCGTAGCATGACTCCCGCCGCCTGGGTCATGGGGTAGAAGGTCGCGCCGGCCAGCCACTTGGGCGTCAGGCTGGGCGGGGTCGCGGCCATGAAGGCCAGGTTGCAGGCGCCCAGGAAGACAAGGGCGCGGACCAGGCCGAAGCCCAGGCCCACCGTGCGGTCGAGGATGCCCAGCACCGGCGCCTGCTGGATTCCCCGCGTGAAGCCCGCGCCCAGCAACCGCAGCGCCGCGTAGACCACCACGAAGGTGACCGCCAAGGCCGCGACGGTTCCGGCCCAGTCCGGGTCGATCATGTCGCGCCCGATGGGACCGGTGATCCGCAGGCCGTAGATCGCCGCCACCGCCGCGATCAGCAGGGCGATGACCGAGACCATCTCGCGCGTCGCGCCCTGGATGAATCCCAGGCCCGCCGAGGCCACCAGGATCGAGAAGACGATGATGTCGAACCAGGGCACGGCGTCTAATCCCAATCGCCGTCGCCGATGCGGCGGACCGCGTCGGCCAGTCGGGCGACTCCGGTGAGCTTCAGCGGGCCGCCATCGACATCCGCCGGCGCGAAGGCCCGCTTAAAGCCCAGCTTCGCGGCCTCCTTGAGGCGGGAATCCATCCGGCTCACCGGCCGGACGTCGCCGGAAAGGCTGACCTCGCCGAACACCACGCAATCCTGCGGCAGGGCCACGTCGAGGGCGGAGGAGGCCAGCGCCGCCGCCGCCGCGAGATCGGCGGCGGGCTCGTTGATCCGCAACCCGCCGGCGACGTTGAGATAGACGTCTCGATTGCCCAGCCCGAGACCGCACCTGGCTTCCAGCACCGCCAGGACCATGGCGAGGCGCCCGGAGTCCCAGCCCACGACGGCCCGTCGCGGCGTGCCGTAGGCGGAGGGCGCCACCAGGGCCTGGAATTCCACCAGCACCGGCCTGGACCCCTCGATGCCGGCGAACACCGCGGCGCCGGCGGCGCGCTCCCCGGCGGTGTCGAGGAACAGGGCCGAAGGGTTCTTCACCTCGACCAGACCGGCGTCGGCCATCTCGAAGACGCCGATCTCGTCCGTGGCGCCGAAGCGGTTCTTGGCCCCGCGCAGGACGCGGAACGGGTAGCCGCGCTCTCCTTCGAAGGCGAGCACGGCGTCGACCATGTGCTCGATCACCCGGGGACCGGCGATGGTTCCCTCCTTGGTGACGTGGCCGACGAGGATCACGGCCGTGCCGTGCTTCTTGGCCAGCCGCACCAGTTCACCGGCCGCGGCCCGGACCTGGGTCACGGAGCCCGGCGCGGCTTCGTGCGCGTCGCTCCACATGGTCTGGATGGAATCGATGACCACGAGATCGAACCGGGCGCGCTTCAGGCCGTCGAGAATGTCGCGCAGCGA
>DASUIJ010000295.1:0-5839 GCA_036279815.1 Phenylobacterium sp.
ACCATGATCCTGGAGTTCGGCTCCCGCGACGAGATGCCGATGCGGATCGCCATCTCCTCGACGGCCGAGGGGATCATGGCCTCCCTGGGCCCGCTGGCCGGCGGCTTCGTCGCCGACAACCTCGGCTATCCCATCCTGTTCGGGACCTCGATCGGCTTCCTGATCGCCGGCTTCCTGGTGCTGCTCGCCCTGGTGAAGGAGCCTCGGACAGCGCGGTTGGCGGCGGCCTAGCTCCGCCCCGCGGGCGCTACGCCGCCAGCTTCGCCTGGGCCGCCTGGGCGATGCGCGCCTTGGCCATCTCGTTGGCGACCTCGTGGGAGGGGCGGCGGTCGGCGGCGGAACGGTCGAGGACTTCGTCCAGGGTCTCCATCAGGCGGGCGAGCTTGGCCTCGACCCAGGCCGGGTCGAAGGCGGTTCCGGCCTCGAGGGCGCGGATTTCGCCGGCCACATTGATGATGCCGCCGCCGTTGATCACGTAGTCCGGCGCGTAGAGCATGCCGCGCTCGAACAGCAGGCGGCCGATCTCGGGTGTGGCCAGCTGGTTGTTGGCGCCGCCGGCGATGATGCGGCCGGCCAGCCTGGGCAGGGTGTCGGCGTTGATCGCCCCGCCCAGGGCGCAGGGCGCGAAGACGTCGGCCGGTACGTCGAAGATCTCGCTGGGCGAAACCGCCGTGGCGCCGGTCCGGGCGGCGGCGGCCTTCAGGGCTTCGGGATTGACGTCGGTGAGGTACAGGCGCGCGCCGGCGGCGGCCAGCTTGTCGGCCAGCAGGCCGCCCACATGGCCCACGCCCTGGATGGCGACGCTCACCCCGTCGAGTTCGCGGTTCAGGGCGCGGCGGACGCAGAGCCGGACGCCGCGGAAGACGCCCTCGGCGGTCACCGGGCTGGGATCGCCGGAAGCGGCCGGGTGGCCGTCCAGGCCGGCGACGAAGCGGGTCTGGCTGCGGGCGTGCTGCAGGTCGGACGGCGAGACGCCGACGTCCTCGGCGGTCCAGTAGCGGCCGCCCACGGCCTCCACGGCGCGGCCGAACGCCTCGAACAGGGCGGGCGTCTTCTGGGTGCGGGAGTCGCCGATGATCACCGCCTTGCCGCCGCCCAGCGGGATGTCGGCCATGGCGTTCTTGTAGGACATGGCCCGCGACAGGCGCAGGGCGTCCTCCAGCGCAAGCTCGGCCGTCGCATAGGGCCACATGCGGCAACCGCCCGCGGCGGGACCCCGGGCGGTGGAGTGCACCGCGATGATCGTCTTGAGGCCGGTTCTTTCGTCGAAGAAGGAATGAACGCTTTCGTGGGCCTCGAAAGCCGGGGAATCGAACAAGGTCATGCCGGAGTCATCGCTGGAGAATGGAACGTATTTGCGGGCAGCCTGTACGCCCCGAGCACGTCGATCACAAGCCCGCGGTTCGCCGGTCGTTGGGCGGGGTGGGCGCGCCCGGGATCGGCGGCGCGGCGGACGGCAGGGGGCCCTGCGGGTCCTTCACGAAGGACAGGATGTCGGCCCAGACCAGCGGGCCCTGGCGGTCGCGGGTCATCAGGTGCCAGCCGTGGGCGTAGTAGGCGGATCGGTCGGTGGGCTTCAGCCGCCGGGCCGCGGAGAACGCCGCCTTCTTGGGAATGATCTGGTCGTGGGCGCCGTAGAAATAGACCGCGGGAGCCTTGACCTCGCCCACCTCCTCCCAGGCGCGCTGCATGGTGCGCACCAGGCCGTAGAGGGTGTCGGACCGGGCGCCCCAGACCATCAGCGGGTCCCTGCCCATGGCGATCAGCTCGTCGCGGTTGTCGGTGGGCGAGACCTTGCTGACCAGCCAGTTCGGGGGCTGGTAGACCTTGGAGCCGGTGAAGCGGGCGGCGAACCACAGCAGGGTCTTGTAGGGCAGCGGCTGGGTCTTCCAGCCCCAGACGGCGGGCGACAGCAGCACCAGGCGGTCGGCGGCGGGCGGGCGTTCGGACGAGAAGGCCTCGATGGCCACGGCCCCGCCCATGCTCTCCCCGGCCACCGCGACGGTGGCGTGGGGGTATCTGGCGCGCACCAGGGCCACGATGGTGCGCAGGTCCTCGACCATCAACTCGTCGCCGCCCCAGACGCCCCGCTGCGGCGAGCGGCCGAAGCCCCGCTGGTCGTAGGCGATGGTGGTGACGCCCTGCCCGGCCCACCAGGGCGCGGCCAGGTGGAAGGCGTTGGAGTAGTCGTTCATGCCGTGGACGCCGACGATCACCGCCCAGGGCTCGCCGGGCGTCGTCGCCTCCCAGGTGGTCAGGCCCAGGCGCGCGCCGTCGAAGCTGACGAAGGCGTCGCGGTCGAGGCGGGGTCCCTGGAAACCCAGCTCGGGCCGCCCGGCCTGCTGCACCACCAGCGGCGTGCAGGCGGTGAGCATGAGGGCGAGCAGGATGACGACGAGGCGAGTCACGGGTTCAGGATGGCCTGGACCCTTTGGCGAAGATAGGGCGCCACCTCCGCCTCGAACCACGGATTGCGCTTCAGCCAGGCGGTGTTGCGCCATGACGGGTGCGGCAGGGGCAGGACGTCGGGCGCGAAGTCCCGCCAGGCGCGGACGGTCTCGGTCATGTTGGCCCTGCGACGGTCGCCCAGCGCCCAGGCCTGGGCGTAGCTCCCGACCAGCAGGGTCAGCTCCACCCGGGGCAGGCTGGCCAGCAGGCGCGGCCGCCACAGCCGGGCGCAGCGGGTCGGCGGCGGATAGTCCCCGCCCTTGGGATTTGTGCCGGGGAAGCAGAAGGCCATGGCCGCCACCCCGATCTCGGGGCGCCCGTAGAAGTCCTCGCCGTCCACGCCCAGCCAGGACCGCAGACGATCGCCCGAGGGGTCCGTGAAGGGCCGGCCGCTCTCGTGCACCCGGCGCCCCGGCGCCTGGCCGCAGATCAGCAGGCGGGTCTCCGGACGCACCATGACCACCGGCCTGGGCTCATGCGCCAGCTCCCCGGCGCAGGCGCGGCAGGCGGCGATCTCGGCAAGGACCGTGTCCAGCGACATCGCCGCCATATAGGCAGCCTCAGGCCGTGAGTAAGGCCTTCTCCTGCTTGACCCAGCCCGCATAGGACGGACGGGCGAGGATCGCCTCCACATAGGCCTTGGTCTTCGGATAGCGGGCCGGGTCGATGGCGATGGACACGTGGCTGAGGTTCACGAAGGGGCTGGCCACGGCGATGTCGGCCAGGGTCAGACGGTCTTCCACCAGGAACCCGGACGCCGGGATGATGCTCTCCAGGTAGTCCAGGATCGGCGGCAGGCCTTCCTTGTGCGCTTTCTCGGCCGCGTCTTCGTCGCCGGGGCGGCCCAGGAAGCGGGGCGCGACGACGCGGTTGAAGAAGATCGCCCCGGCGCAGGCCACCAGGATGGTGTCGGAGAACTCCTCGAACCAGATGGTCCGGGCGCGGGCCTTGGGCTCCACTGGGATCAGGTTGGGCTCCGGCTTGATCGCCTCGAGGTAGGTGATGATCGCGGTGGAGTCGCAGAGCAGGAAGTCGCCGTCCTTGAAGCCCGGCATCTTGCCGAACGGGCTGGCCAGCTTGAACTCGGGCGGGCCGCCGCCCATCCCGGCCTGCTGCAACTCCAGATCAATGCCCTTCTCCGCCGCGAAGGCGAGAGTCTTGCGGACAAAGGGCGACATGGATGAGCCGTAGAGAATCATGGGGGTCCTTCCCGAGAGGTTTGGGTTCAACCCTGGGTATCTGGGGGTTCAGGCAGCTTGAGGCGATAGACGCCCTTGAAATTTTCCGGATCGGCGGGCTTGCCGTGCCGGGTGATGACGATGCGGCCCTGGCGGGCCAGGCCGCGAGCGGCGCCGCGCACATGGCCGGTGAGCTTGCGCCAGCGCTCGGGATCGGCGGCGCGGGCCACTTCCTCGGACGAGGCGGACTTGCCGGGCGGGAGCTTGCCGAGGATCTCGAGGATCACGGCTTCCATGTTGACGGCCATGCTCAGCCGCCCCGCTTCAGGGTCTCGCGGGCGATGATCACCTGCTGGATCTGGCTGGTGCCCTCATAGATCCGGAAGATGCGCACATCGCGATAGAAGCGCTCGATCCCGTAGTCGGCGATATAGCCGGCGCCGCCGAAGATCTGCACCGCGCGGTCGGCGACCCGGCCCACCATCTCGGAGGCGAAGTACTTGGCGGCGGCGGCTTCGAGGGTGACGCTCTCGCCGGCGTCGCGCTTGCGAGCGGTCTCGAAGGTCAGGGCCTTGGCCGCCAGGGATTCGGTCTTGCTGTCGGCGATCATTCCCTGGATCAGCTGGAACTGGCTGATGGCCTGACCGAACTGTTTGCGTTCCGACGCATAGGCCACGCAGTCGGCGATCAGGCGCTCCGCCACCCCGATGCAGATGGACGAGATGTGCAGGCGGCCGCGATCGAGCACCTGCATGGCGACCTTGAACCCCTCGCCTTCCCGGCCCAGGCGGTTCTCCACCGGGACGCGGACGTTGTCGAAGTTCACGTCGCAGATATGGGCGCCCTGCTGGCCCATCTTCTTCTCGGGCTTGCCCACCGACAGGCCCGGCAGGCCGCCCTCCACCAGGAAGGCCGAGACCCCGCCGCCGCCCGGCTTGGTGGGATCGGTGCGGGCCATGACCGTGAACAGATGGGCCTTGTTGGCGTTGGTGATGTAGCGCTTGGAGCCGTTCAGCACATAGACGTCGCCGTCGCGAAAGGCGCGGGTCTGCACCGCCGCCGAGTCCGAACCGGCCTCCGGCTCGGTGAGCGCGAACGAGGTGATGATCTCGCCCGACGCGATCCCGGGCAGGTATTTGGCCTTCTGGGCGTCGGTCCCGAACATCACCAGGCCCTGGCTGCCGATGCCCACATTGGTGCCGAAGGCCGAGCGGAACGCCGGGCTGGTGCGGCCGAGTTCGACCCCCACCAGGCATTCCTCCTCCATGGAGAGGTCAAGCCCGCCGTATTCCTCGGGGATCGAGAGTCCGAACAGGCCCAGGCCCTTCATCTCCTCGATGACGTCGTCGGGCATGTAGTCGGTTTCGGAGACCTGGGCCTCCAGCGGGCGCAGCCGCTCGGTGACGAACCGACGGACGGTGTCGATGAGCTGGTCGCGGGTTTCGGGATCGAGTGCCATGGCTGTCCTTATAGGCCGGTCTTGCGCGCTGACTGAGCGGCGAATGTCGCTTTGGGGCGATTCATGCGGGCGGGAGAACCACCTGCGGCGGCGGCCCCGAGGCTTGCGGGCACACCACGCCGTTGGTGGCCTTGGACTGAAACCGGTTGAGCACCAGGCGGGTGGCCTTGCGGCCCGGCCATTGCTCGAAGCCGGCCAGCAGCGGCAGCGCGGTGCAGACACTGGTGGGCTCCAGCGTCCCGACCGGGACTCCGGGCGCAATCCAGGCCTCGTAGTCGAAGGCGGACGAGGTCCCGTTCTCCACCTTGAGCATGACGGTCGTATCGACCTGGGCCATCTGGAAGGCGATCGTGCCTTCCGGCGCGTCGATGAAGGGGTTGCCTCCCGGGCGCTCCGGAGCCTTCCGCCCCGGGGTCGGGGGCAGGACGCCGTCGACGGTCGCGAAATCTATCGAGACGATTTCCAGCCGCCCCTTCGGCGACAGCCGCAAGGTCACCCGTTCGTTGGGCGCCAGGACCAGGGCCCTGTCGCCTTCGAGGCGGGACGCGAACACGGGCGGCGGCGCGGCGGACGCGATGGGCGCGCAGAACAGCCAGGCAGCGGCGATCGGCGCCCGCATCGTCCACGCTCGCCTGAGGCCTTGCATGATCTCTCCCCGCCTCTTAGGTCGCTCGCAAACTAGTGTTCGAAAGCGCGGTGGGCAAACCCTCGCGAGCAGCGAAGGGCGGATCATGGACGGCGGCGAGGAACAGAC
>DASUIJ010000296.1:0-2457 GCA_036279815.1 Phenylobacterium sp.
GCGCCCAGGCGTACGGCCTGGAGCGCAGGCGATCAAATGGGAACTCAGTGGGTCCAGGGCTGCTTGCGGCCGAAGGCGAAGTTGTCGGCGTAGGCCTTGATGATCCGCTTGGCGGGCTTGGGGTCGGACAGCTGGAAGGCGATGCCGTGTTTCTGGGCGTAGGCCACGGCCTCTTCGCTGGTCTCGAACGACAGCAGCACCTGGCCGTCGGTGTCGGTGGTCTGGGTCCAGCCCATCAGGGGATCGGAGCGCCGGGCGGCGGCCGGCTCGAACTCCAGCACCCAGTCCTTGGTCTTGGCCTTGCCGGACTGCATGGCGTTCTTGGCCGGGCGATAGATGCGCGCGAGCATGTCGTTCCTCTTAGTCCTCGTCGGCGTTGGTCGGGGCGAGAGGATTCGAACCTCCGACCCTCTGCTCCCAAAGCAGATGCGCTACCAGGCTGCGCTACACCCCGAAAAGCGCCGACAGGGGCCTGCGAATATCGGGCTTTGCGCTCCCCCGCAATGCGCGCTTCGAACCACCCTCGACCTTTGTGGCCGTCCGGGGCAGGCTGATGCACCGCAGGGCGGCGCGCCGGTCGCCGTTGGGAGACGAACATGGCCCGATTGGAGCACCTTCCCGCCGACGTCGGAGCCCCGGCGCTCATCGAGGTCATCCGCCGCGACGGGGCGGCTATCGTCGACGGCCTGCTTCCGTCCGACCGGCTGCGCCGGGTGGTGGAGGAGCTGAGGCCCTATATCGACGCCACGCCCGTGGGCCGGGACTCCTTCACCGGCACGGCCACCACCCGCACCGGCGCCCTGGTGGCCCGGTCGCCCGCCTGCCGCGACCTGGTGACCGATCCTCTGATCCTGGCCGCCTGCGACCAGTTCCTGCTGCCGGCCTGCGACCGCTACCAGCTGCACCTCACCCAGGCGATCCGCATCCGGCCCGGCCAGCCGCGCCAGGTGCTGCATCGCGACAAGCTGGCCTGGGGCGGCTATCTGGAGGGCGTCGAGCCGCAACTCAACACCATCTGGGCGATGACCGATTTCACGGAGGCCAACGGGGCGACCCAGGTTGTCCCCGGCAGCGCCGCCTGGCCCCGCGAGCGCCGGGCCGAGCCCGACGAGATCGCCTACGCCGAGATGAAGGCGGGATCGGTGCTGGTCTATTCCGGCTCTGTGATCCACGGCGGCGGCGAGAACCAGACCACGGAGGACCGCATCGGCCTCAACATCACCTATTGCCTGGGGTGGCTGCGCCAGGAGGAGAACCAGTACCTCTCCTGCCCGCCCGCCATCGCCAAGGACCTGGACCCTGCGCTGCAGGCCCTCCTGGGCTACAGCATGGGCAGCTACGCCCTGGGCTACTTCACGCCGCCGGTGGGCCCTGGCGAGGGCCCGGAAGCCGTTCCGCCCGAGTTCGCGCTCAAGGGCGGCGTCGAGGCCAGCTGGGGCGCGGACCTCCTCGAGGCGCTGAGCGCCCGCGAGCGCAAGAAGGTCGAAGGCGCCGGCTAGACCGGCCGCCGGTTCATCAGCTTGAACACGCCCGAGGCGCGGACCACGTCGTGGTGGCCCACATAGACGCGGCCTTCCACGAAGGCGACCTCGCGGGTGGCGCGGGTGACCTTGCTCTCGCCCATCACCCATTCGCCCACCCGGGCCATGTGCAGGAAGTCCACCGAGAGGTGGATGGTGACGCTGGTCTTGCGGGTGGCGCGATAGACCGCGGCGGCCAGCAGGCCGTCCATGAAGGCGGTCAGCATGCCCCCGTGCACCAGGCCCAGGCCGTTGGCGTGGCGGGTCAGGGCGTAGAAGGCCTGCTCCGACATCTCTCCGGCCGCCTCGCGGTGGAAATAGGGGCCGTTGTGGGTGGTGAAGGGGCCGCGCCCGGAGGACCGGACGAAGCCTTCCGGCGGCGTCGGGATCTGCGCCTCGGTGACGGGATCAGCCACGCTTGAACATCCGGTGCGCGACCCGGTCGCCGGGCAGCAGGCCGAGCTGCGCGGCGCGCCCGCCCGCCAGTTCCAGCACGCCCAGGATCGGCCCGTAGGCCGGGATCGGCGTTTCGTTCAGCGGCTGGGCGTTGCTGGCGATCGCGGCGATGGTCCCGTCGGGCCGGATGTAGATGATGTCCAGCGGGATCAGGGTGTTGCGCATCCAGAAGGCGGCGCCGATCTGGACCCGCTTGAAGTCGAACAGCATGCCCCGGTCGGGCGCCAGGTGGCGACGGCACATCAGGCCGTATTCGCGCTCCATCTCGGTGTCGGCGACTTCGACCATCAGCTTCACCGGACCGCGCGAGGTCAACAGGGTCAGGGGCTGGAGCGGTTTCAGCTCCTTCTGACCCCTGCAGTGGCCCGGATCCTGCCGGGGCAGGTCCGCGCACGCCGGCGCGGTGAGCGCCAGCGATGCCCCGAGCGCGAACAGTACGCCTCGGCCGATCATGAAGCTTCGCAAACGGCGACTCCGAAAC
>DASUIJ010000297.1:0-3158 GCA_036279815.1 Phenylobacterium sp.
GGGCCCGCGGGCCCCCTTCGCCTGCGCCCCGCCCCGAAGACCGCCGGGTTTACCAGGTGCGACCACCTCCCCGGTGAAGTAAAGGGACGGCGCTGGAACGGTTCGACAGGGGGGCGGCGCCATGCGCGGCGAGAAGATCTACGAATACACGATCGCCATCACGGGGGTGACGGACTTCGGCGTGAGCCTGGAGGCGATCCTGGCCGGGCAGGCGCCGATCCCGCCGCAGGGCGCCCGTTTCGACTTCTCGTTCGAGGGACGCGCGACGGGGCGCATCGCGCGCCGCCTGTACGGCGTGGACCACTACCACATGCGCGCCGACGGCTGCGGGGAACTGAATATCCGCGGGGTCCTCGAAACCGAGGACGGTCATCGGATCGCCCTGTCCGCCGACGGCGTGACGACGCCCCGCGCCGGCGAAGCGGTCATGGATCTCTTCGAGAACGTCCGCCTCACGACGGCGGCGCCGGAGTACGCCTGGGTCAACGCCCGCCAGATCTGGGCCGTGGGAACCTCCGCCGAAGGCAAGATCCACGTCGAGGCCTTCCTGCAGTGACGCGCCGCCGCCCGGGTCCGATGGGCGGATCGCCGGACCCTGGAAATTCCTCCAGCTGATCTGGATCAACGCGGGTCGGGGATTTCTGCGGACCCTGGAGGCAAACCAACGCGAGCCCGCCTCTCCGCATGACCGATACCGTCGCCCCGACTCCCTTCGACATGATCGGCGGCGACGCCGTGGCCGCGTTTGTCGAGCGGTTCTACGACCTCATGGACTCCGACCCGCAGTATGCGGCCCTGCGCGCCCTTCACGCGCCCGATCTCGGGCCTATGCGGGACTCGCTGACCGGGTTCCTCACGGCCTGGCTGGGCGGTCCCCGGGACTGGTTCGAACAGCGCCCTGGAACCTGCATGATGTCGGCGCACGCGAGCGTGCCGGTAAGCCCGCAGACCGCGCGCCAATGGACCGAAGCCATGTCCCGGGCGCTAGAGGACACCCGCCTCGACGAGGACCTCGCCGCCCAGATCAATGCCGCGTTCGCCCGGATGGCGCAGGGCATGGCAGGCCGCTAGTTCCAAGGCCCGGCGTCGCCAGCGCTTAGGGAGCCCGCGACCTGGCCCGTCCGGCGCCGGACTATTTCGCCACGATCGGCGCGAGGAAGCGGCCCGCGATCAGGGCGGCTTCGGTCCGGTTGCGCGTCCCGGTGTTCCGGAGAACGGCGTGGGTATGCAGCTTCACCGTGCCGAGGGTGATGCCGAGCGCGTCGGCGATTTCCTGATTGCTCATCCCGACCGCGATGCACTTCAGGACTTCCAGCTGCCTCGGCGACAACGCCGCGGCGGCGCGGGGGGGCTTGGTTTTCAGCCCGGCCGATGGCGGCTCAGGAGGGACCTGGGCGGCTTTCCTGAGGGCTGCGGTGATCACGGCCTGGAACTGATGCACCTCGGACGACTTGCAGGCGTACCCGCCGGCTCCGGCCTCCCTGGAAAGCCTCTCGAACGCCGGATTCATGCGATCGTCTATGACGACGGCGATCGTCGACGGGTGGAGCGAGATCAACTGCTCCAGACCTTTGAAATCATAGCCGATCGAGAAGAGGTCGACGAGCAGGAGGTGAGGCTTCACCTCCCCGATCTTCTCCATGGCCTCGGCCAGCGAGGCCGCAGGGCGCGCGGGGCCAAACTCGGGCCTGTCCGAAACAAGTTGAGTGATCGCGGCGCGGCAGATCGGCTTCTCTTCCAGGATCATCGGAGTCAGCAGTTTGACTCCGAAATCAGAGCCCGCCTCCGATGGGCGATCGTCTGTTGAGTCGTCGCCGCGGCCCGTCGCTTCCTCGTTCGGCACAGACGTTACCCCCCCTCAGGTCCCGATATCCATGCTCCTCCTAAGGTTATTCTTCGCATTGTCTAGGATCAATTACGTTGCCGTAACGGCGTTCATCATTTCAGTATGCGACGTTCTGTCACAGTATGAACCTCCCCGCCCCCGCAGTCGCGCCTTTGCATCTCGGGGCATATATCGTTCGGTATATGAGTACTTATATAACTTTATACACTGATGTATATCTGACATTACATGCAGATAATCTGTTGTTAACCCAACTTCTCCCCAGAGTTCTCCATATACATGGGCTTGGAAAATAATGGAGGCGAAGATGTCACAGCCGGATGCACTGAATGATCGTCTGAACTTCATGAAGCTCGATACGGCGGCCCAGGGGAACCTGCAGGCCACCAAGACGATCGTCATGGGCCAATTGCCCGCGGCCCTCAACGCGTTCTACGACCAGATTCAGGCCTACCCCGAGACCCGGAAGTTCTTCTCCAGCCAGAGCCACGTCTCCAGCGCGAAGAGCCGGCAGCTCAATCACTGGGACGCGATCTCGAGCGGGCAATTCGACCAGAGCTATGTGCGGGCCGTCACGACTGTGGGCGAAATCCACGCCCGGATCGGACTTGAGCCGCGCTGGTACATCGGCGGCTACGCCCTGCTGCTGGAGTCGCTGATCGGCGCGATCGTCGAAGCCCGGTGGCCGAAGTCCGGTTTCATGGCCGCCAAGGGCCCCAAGGCCAGGACGGTCGCGGCGGAGCTCGGCGCCCTGGCCAAGGCCACGTTGCTCGACATGGACTATGCGATCTCGGTCTACCTGGAAGCGGCGGAAGCGGCGCGCAAGAAGGCCGAGGCCGAGGTCCTGACCAACGAGCGCTCGACCGTCGTGAACTCGGTGGGCGCCGGCATGGCGGCCCTGGCGGCCGGGGACCTGACCTTCCGGATGTCCGACGATCTGCCGCCGGAATACATGAAGCTGCGCGAAGACTTCAACGCCGCCATGGTCCAGCTCGAGGACACCATCACCACGGTCGCCGCGACCACCGGCGGCATCGGCTCCAGCTCCGACGAGATGGCTCAGGCCTCCGACGACCTGTCGCGGCGGACCGAACAGCAGGCGGCGGGCCTTGAGGAGACCGCGGCCGCCCTGGACGAGATCACCGCCACGGTGAAGACCACGGCCGAGGGTGCGCGCCAGGCGAGCACGGCGGTGGCCGAGGCCAAGCGCGAGGCCCAGCGCTCCGGCGATGTGGTCGGACAGGCGGTGGAGGCCATGGGTCAGATCGAGGATTCGTCGCGTCAGATCAGCCAGATCATCGGTGTGATCGAC
>DASUIJ010000298.1:0-13298 GCA_036279815.1 Phenylobacterium sp.
CGAAGGCCGAGGCTCCGAAATGCGCCGCGCCGGCCGGATGGTCCGGACTGGGCAGGTCCTCGGGCGTCGGCGCCGGGGGAAGGCTTGCGAAGGTGAACGCCGGGGTGGACGGCCGGCGGGCCAGGGTCACTATGCCGTGCACGCCCACCTCCTCCACGCCCTGCGGCCGGATCTCGACTTCCCAGACCCCGATCGATCCGCCCTGCCGCAGGCGGCGCGTGCGCACATCGAGTTCGCCAGGAGGGAGACCGGCCGCATAGGTAAGGGTCATGGACAGGGCTTCCCCGGTGGCCTCGGGTTCCGCTTCGAGGGCCCGGACGCACAGTCCCAGGGCGTAGCCGCCCCAAAGTCCGCCGCCGGGATTGCGCCATTCGGGGGCGGCGAGGGTCGTCCACCGCCCGGGCGCGTCGGCGCGCAGAGAGATGTCGTAGGCGGGGTTGGGGGATGTCTCAGGCATTTCGCTGTTCTAGCCAGAGGCCGGCGCGGCGCAAAGCGTCGGCATTGTCCCCTGGAGGTCCGCTGTCGCGCCGGTTCTCCCCGCCCTGGCTTTCACGGGCTAGACTGCAAGCCATGCACGATTCCATGTCCCGCCCCACGACGCTCAAGTTGAAATCGCCGTCCGCGCTGTCCGAACGCCTCGGACGACAGGTGCTGAGAGAGGCCGGTCATCGCACCATCCGGCTCGGCCGGGGGCTCTGGCGGCTCAGTCTCGCCGCCTGTTTTTCGCTGACCGCGACGTCGTTGCAGGCGGCCTCTCCTGAGCCGGTCGCCGGCTCCGAGGGGATGGTGGTGAGCGCGCAGCATCTCGCCTCCGACGTCGGAGCGCAGGTCCTCCGCCGCGGCGGCAACGCGGTCGACGCCGCGGTGGCCGTCGGATACGCGCTGGCCGTGGTCTATCCGCAGGCCGGAAATCTCGGCGGCGGCGGGTTCATGACCATCCGCCTCGCCGACGGTCGCGCGACCTTCCTCGATTTTCGTGAAAAGGCCCCGCTCGGCGCCACGGCGACCATGTTCCAGGATAGCGAGGGCAAGGTGGTCCCAGGCCTCTCTACCGACAGCTGGAAGGCGGTCGGCGTCCCCGGGACGGTGCTGGGCCTTGAGACGGCGCGCGTTCGCTATGGAACCCTGCCGCGGGGCGTCCTGATGGCGCCGGCGATCGGTCTCGCGCGCGACGGCTTCACGCTGGGCCAGGGCGACGTCGGCGCGATCGCCCAGGAGTCTGCGGGGCTCGCCCGGGACCCCGCAGCAAAGCGGATCTTCCTGCCCCATGGCCGACCGCTCACCAAGGGCGACCGTCTGGTGCAGGCGGACCTGGCGAAGACCCTGGCGTTGATTTCGTCGAAGGGGCCCGCGGCATTTTACCAGGGTCCGATCGGCGCGGCGATCTCAGAAGCGTCCGCGAAGGGCGGGGGCATCCTCACGAAGGAAGATTTCGCGCGCTACCGCGTGCGGGAGCTGAAGCCCGTGGAATGCGACTATCGAGGCTTTCACGTGATCTCGGCGCCGCCTCCGAGTTCAGGCGGCGTCGCGATCTGCGAGGCGCTGAACATCCTCTCCGGCTACGACCTCGCAGCGGCCGGATTCCATTCCGCGCAAGAGGTGCATTACCTCGTCGAAGCGCTGCGCCGGACCTATGTCGATCGGAACAACCGGCTCGGCGATCCGGACTTTGTCGCAAATCCCCTGAGCGAGCTTCTCGACCCGGCTTACGCCGCCAGGCTTCGGGCAGGCATCGACCCCGAGCTTCCGACCCCGTCCTCGACGCTCGGACCATCGGCGGCCGTCCGCGAAGGGCGCAACACGACCCAGTACGACGTCGTCGACAGGGAAGGGAATGCGGTCTCGGTGACCTATACCCTCAACGACTGGTTCGGCGCGCACCGTGTGGCCGGAGCCACCGGGATCGTTGTGAACAACGAGATGGACGACTTCACCTCCAAGCCCGGCGTTCCCAACCTGTACGGGCTCGTCGAGGGGCCCTTGAACGCGATCGCGCCCGGCAAGACGCCGCTCAGTTCGATGAGCCCTACGATCGTCACCAAGGACGGCAAGGTCGCCCTGGTGATCGGGAGCCCAGGAGGGTCGCGCATCATCACCATCACGCTGGAGGCGATCATCAACGCCGTCGACCACGGGATGGACGTGCAGGAGGCCATCAATGCGCCCCGGATCCATCACCAATGGTTGCCGGACGCCGTCTATCTTGAGCCCTTTGCGCTCTCCGCCGACACGCGGCGATTGCTGGAAGCTCGGGGCTACAAGCTCGAAGATCAGGGCCATTGGGGGATCGCCGAGGGCATCGCTGTCGGCGCGCCCCGCCTGGCGCCGGCGCAGCGCGCGACGGGCAACCCCCTCTCGGTTAGCGCGCCGCCCCTCGCCGGCGCGACGATGTTCGGCGCGCACGATCCGCGGGGCGGCGCGGGGGCGGCCGTTCCCGTGCATTGAGCCGACGGTGGCCGTCCGTCGGGGGAAAGGCCGGTGAGCATGGCCTCGAGGCCGAACTCGAAGCCTTCGCTGAACGCGGCGGCGCCGGCCGCCTGCTCGGCCCGGGTCCAGCCCAGGGCGTAGCGGCTGATCGCCAGGAACGTCGTCACAGCACCCTCACGCGGGAAATCCGCAGCCTCCGGCCGAGCGAGATTGGCCCGGGCGGCGACAGGCGCCCAGGATGGCGCGGTTGACGACGAAGAAGCGCAGCGGATCCGACGGCGTCTGGCCCCGGCCGCCTGGCCGCACGGCGATCTCGCCGATCCCCGCTTGTGAGCTCACCCTGTCCTGGCGAGTTTCACACGGCGGCCGCCAGTTCCGTCGCCTGTCCAATGGCCCGCTTGGCATCCAACTCGGCCGCCTCGAAGGCGCCGCCTACCAGGGTGGCCTTGACGCCGGACTGCCGCAGGCGGTCGAAGAGTTCGCGCCTGGGCGTCTGCCCGGCGCAGACGATGACCGTGTCGACCTCGAACAGCACCGGTTGATCGCCGACGCGGGCGTGCAGGCCGGCGTCGTCGATCCTCACGTACTCGACGCCGTTGATCATCTTCACGCCGCGGCGCTGCAAGGTGAGCCTGTGGGTCCAGCCCGTGGTCTTGCCCAGCGACCTGCCGACGGGGTCGGACTTGCGCTGCATCAGGGTCACGTCGCGGCCGGACGTCGCCACCTCGGGTTCGACACCAGTGACCCCGCCGCGCGGGTGATTGGCGAAGTCGATCCCCCATTCCTTCGCGAACACGCCGATGTCGAGCGAGGCGGAGGGGCCGGAATGGGTGATCAGTTCGGCCACGTCGAAACCGATCCCGCCGGCGCCCATGATCGCCACCTTGTTCCCGACCGGATTCCGGCCCTGGATCACGTCGATATAGCTCACGACCTTGGGGTGGTTGATGCCCGGCAGATCGGGCGTGCGCGGCTCGATGCCGGTGGCGACGATCACTTCGTCAAAACCCGCGGCCTTGAGCTGGTCGGCGTCGACCTGGGTGTTGAGCTTGAGCTCGATGCCCAGCCGGTCGATCCGGGTGCGGTAATAGCGCAGGGTTTCGTCGAACTCTTCCTTGCCGGGAATGCGCCGGGCCAGGTTGAACTGTCCGCCGATCTCGGCGGCGGCGTCGAACAGGGTCACTTTGTGACCGCGCTCGGCGGCCACGGTGGCGTAGGCCAGACCGGCCGGTCCCGCGCCAACCACCGCCAGGCGCTTGGGCGCCGTGGTCGGCGGATAGTTGAGCTCGGTTTCGCGGCAGGCCCTGGGATTGACCAGGCAGCTGGTGAGACGGCCGGTGAAGGTGTGGTCCAGGCAGGCCTGGTTGCAGGCGATGCAGGTGTTGATCTCGTCCTCGCGGCCCTGCAGCGCCTTGTTCACCAGGTCGGGGTCGGCAAGCATGGGGCGGGCCATGGAGATCAGGTCTGCGTCTCCGCGCTCCAGCACCGCTTCGGCCACGTCAGGCATGTTGATGCGGTTGCTGGTGATCAACGGGACGCTGAGTTCCTTGCGCAGGCGCCCGGTCACCTGGGCGAAGGCCGCCCGCGGCACCATGGTGGCGATCGTGGGCACCTGGGCCTCGTGCCAGCAGAAATGGGTGGAGACGATGGTGGCGCCGGCCTCGACCACGGCCTTGCCCAGGGTCACGACCTCGTCCCAGGCCATGCCGCCCTGCAGCATGTCCATGGCGGCGATGCGGAAGATGACGATGAAATCCGGACCCACGGCCTGGCGCACCCGCCGCACGACCTCCACCGGGAAGCGCATGCGGTTCTCGAAGCTCCCGCCCCATTGGTCGGTGCGCTGGTTGGTGCGCTCGACGAGGAAGGTCGATAGCAGGTAGCCGGCCGAACCGATGATCTCCACGCCGTCATAGCCCGCCAGCTTGGCCATCGCGGCGCAGGTCGCGAAATCGTCCAGCTGTTTGCCGATCCCCTCTTCGTCCAGCTCGTTTGGGACGTTGGGCGCGATCCGTGACCGGATCGCAGACGGCGCGACGCTGTCAGCGGTCCGAGCCAGGGACCCGGCATGCAGGATCTGCATGCAGATCTTCACGTCCGGGTCAGCGGCGTGGACGGCGTCGGTCACCAGGCGGTGCTGGCCGGCTTCTTCGGGCGTCGACAGTTTGGCTCCGCCGCCGGCCTCGCGGTTGGGGCCAATCCCGCCGGTGATGATCATGCCCACGCCGCCGCGGGCCCGCTCGGAGAAATAGGCCGCCTGACGTACGAAGCCGCCGGGTATGTCCTCCAGGCCCGTATGCATCGACCCCATGATCACGCGGTTCTTCAGCTGCGTGAAACCCAGGTCTAGGGGTGAGAAGAGGTTCGGGTATCTGGTGTTCGCGTTCATTCTCGCCCCCGGTTCGTTGGTCGGCATAGTGGGTGCGATTGGCGCCCCATGCCAAGGCGCCGCAAAGGCAGGTAGGTAAGGGCGGCCTTCAAGCGAAGGCGCTCGGGAGCAGCATTGCGGCCCGGGTCAGAGCCGACGCCCACCGATGGCTCAAGGCCGGCCTTCGGAGAGCCCGTTTTCGGTCCTGCCGCCGGAGCCGGTTCGTCCGAACGTCACGCCCGCGCGCAGGGCGCCCGCAATGGACCCACGCAGATCTCGGCGAGGGCTGGCGGCGATCAGCGTGGCCAAGTCCGGCGGGACCGGCATCGAGCGAAAGGCGCTGACATTGGAGCCCCCGGTATTTCCGCGTGGAACCAGACCGAGGCAAGTCATGCTTGCCGCGCCCGCGATCCGGAAGGCCTGACCGAGCGCTTCGCGCGCGTCACCCTCCCGCAGACTCCAGCCCAGCATGCGGATATGCACCCGGACATGCTCAAGCGTGGAGGCCTGGCCAAGCACGTGCGCTCGCTCAAGGTGGTGAAAGGCCGTGAGGGCCCGGCCGGCGCGGAGGCAGGCCTGCGCGGCGCTTAGCTCGGCCTCGACCGCCGGACTGCCGGCGGGCAGCAGCTTCAGCGCCAGGTAGCCTGCGGCGACCATGTCGAACGCCATGCAGAACATCGGCCACCAGGCCGGCTCACCCGGATTCGCCAGGAGTTGGGGGTGGATCAGGTCGAGCGCGCCATGGCCGAACAGGCCGGCGACCACGAGCCATAGGTTGCGCTTGAAGCCCCAGGCGGCGAGAGCCAGGAAGGCGCCTGCGATCCCGGTCTCGATGGTCAGGACGCCCAGCGAGCCACCCATGATCGCGAAGAGCGCGTAGTAGCTGGCGATCACGCACAGGACGACAGGATAGAATCCGCGTTCACGATCGAAGCCAACGGCTGTGGCGAACACGCCTGTGCCGAGGGCCAACAGCACCCCGATCAGATATTCCATGATTGTTGTCCCAAGGGCCGTTCCCGACGGCGCTGATCTGAAGTTCGAGTTGAGGCGAACGGACGGCTCGGCGACTCGTCGGAAGGACACATTCGCTAGAGCGCGAGCCCTCTGGCAAACCCTGCGAGCAGAACCAGGAATCCCCCGATCTCACCGGCGGCGAGCATGTAAATGAAGACGCTGACAAGCCGGCCGTGGACGTGACGCGCGCCCAACTGGTGCGGTCGCCGAAGTTGATTGTCAGTGTCTTTCAGCAGGCCATGCACCGCGTAGCTGGCCACCGCCGCCACGAAGAAGACGACCGGCATCGCCACCGCGACGAGATTGATCGCTTCCGCCCAGACGCTGAGGCGCGCGAACTCGGCCAGCACCAGGCAGGCGAACGCGTACATCAGCGCCGCCCGGTGGCAAATATCGACATATGCGGGGGCCTGGCCGTCCACATTCGTGATCATCGCGCGATATTTCCAGATGCCGGTGATCAAGCCGGTGAGGAAGAAGCCGCCACAGCTAAGCTGGGCCAGTGTCTCGGCGGTCATAGGCATCCGTCCTTGCTGCGGCCCTGAGGCGCCGCACTCGCGTCGCCCCAGGCCAAACCGTTCGAGATCAATTCTCGCGTTGTCCGGGCGGGTCGTATTCCAGGCCGATCTTCGCGAGACGCACGGCGGCCGGACCGTAGCGTCGACCCATGTCGACGATGGCCGCGTCGAGCTGGGCGGCCGCGGAGCCTGGTCGTTCCGGCATCAGGCGTCCGCCGTTCCGAGGTTCCGCGTCCGGCAGGATCGTCAGCCCATGACGTGACCGGACGGCGGTACGACCGGCGCGGGTCGTCACCACGGTCGTGCGATAGCTGCGGCCCCAGGCGTCCATCCGAAGGGCCAGGGCGACTTCGTCGACCCCGTCCGCGACGGGGGCTTCAAGGGTCTCATGCGTCCAGACCGCGGCCATGCTTCCGAGCGCGGCGGCGACATCACGCTTCTGCAGCGCGAAGTCGGAGGTCCGATGGGCCGCGCTCCAGCCGGTGACGCCGAACCGCCTGGCCGTGGCCTGCGCCACCGGCTCGCCGCCGATCGCCTCGACAAGCGCCAGCGACATCGGAATTGAGGCGGTGACGCCGGTCGTCGAGATGATCTGGCCATCCTGGACGTAGCGCTGGTCACGGACCCAGGTCGTATCGGGGTAGGACTTGGTCAGGTCCTTGATCGCCGACCAGTGTGTGGCGGCGCGCTTGCCCTTCAGCAGGCCGGCGTTCGCCAGCACGCGGGCGCCTTCGCAGACTGAAACGATGGTCGCGCCCTTGGCCGCCTGAGCCTGAATCCAGGCCGCCAACGCCGGATCCTTGGGCGTGACCTGCGCGGGTACGATGACAATGTCGGCGCCGGCCGGTTCGAGGGCGTCGAACTGGCCAATGGTCTGGTCGGCCAGAATCCTGAGGCTGCGGCGCAGTTGAACGGGACCCGCCCCCGTCGAAAGGCTTCTGACATCGGCCACCCCCGCGTCCTTGAGCACGCCGTAGGGAACGGTGAAATCGGTTGTCTCCGCCCCCAGGTTCTCCGCGACGATCACCACCAGCGGCCGGACGCGGCCGGCCTTGGGCGAGGGGAGGTTGAGGTGGTCCGACCCCGGCGGTTCGAATCGCTGTGCCGAGGTGAAGGCTGGGAGGGCGACCGAGATGGCTCCGGCGAGCACGCCGGCGACGACGAGGTGAGGACGCATGAGGCGATCTTTCTGATGGGTGGCGTCCGGCCCCGAAGACGGGGCCGGACCCGAGACTTAGGCGGCTGCGGCGGAATCCGCGGCGGTCGCAGAGGCGGGCGAGCAGGTGCAGGCCTGGCCGCATTGGCAGCCGGGGCCGCACTGGCAGCTCGGGGCGCAGGCGCAGGGTTCGCACGCGCAAGCGGCGGTCGGTGTGGAAGTGGTCATGGGAGGGTCTCCTTCAGTTCCGGAAGTGGAACGAGCCGACCCTAGGCGTCGATTGTCGTGGCTAAAATGTCAGATGTGTCGCAATTTACGCCATGGCTCAGACCCCCTCCAAACCCCGCAAGATCGCCATCGTCGGATATGCCGGCGTGCAATCGCTGGACCTGACCGGCCCCTACGAAGTCTTCGCCATGGCGAACCGATTTGGCGGTGTCGCGGCCTATGAGCCGATCCTGGCCTCGCCGGAGGGGGGACTGATCCACTGCAATTCCGGCCTCCAGCTGGCGGGAGCCGTCGCGATCGCGGACCTGCCCGCGGACCTGGACACCATCCTGATCGCCGGAGGCGACGAGGTGGGGCTCCTCTCCATGAGAGACGGGCCGGTCCCGGACTGGCTGAACAGCCGCACCGCCTCGACACGCCGCATCGGCAGCGTTTGCTCAGGGGCCTTTGTCCTGGCGGCGGCAGGGGTCCTGGACGGCCGTCGCGCGACGACCCACTGGGAGGTCTGCGACGAGATGCGGGCCTTTCGTCCGGCGGTGCGACTGGAGCCCGACGCGATCTTCGTGGCCGACCCCCCGTTCTTCACGTCCGCCGGAATCACCGCCGGCATCGACCTTTGCCTGTCGTTCGTGGAGGCGGACTGCGGCCCCGAACTGGCGCTCGCGGTGGCGCGCAACCTGGTGCTGTTCATGCGGCGCCCCGGGGGCCAGACCCAGTACAGCGCCAGCCTGAACGTGCAGACCGCCGCGACGCCTCGCCTGCGGACCTTGATCGCCGCCGTCAGTGCGGATCCCTCAGGCGACCTGAGCCTGCCCGCGCTCGCCGAGCGGGCCGGCATGACCGAGCGGACCTTCAGCCGCATCTTCCTGAAGGAGACCGGCGTCACGCCAGCCGCCTTCGTCGAGATCGCGCGGGTCAATCGCGCGAAGGCGTTCCTGGAGACGTCTGACTGGCCGCTCGCCCGGGTCGCCGATCGCGCTGGATTTGGAAGCCTGGACGGCCTGCATCGCGCATTTCAAAAACGTTTTGGCGCCACCCCCGGTGACTATCGACAACGGTTTGGCCGGGCCCCCACGACGGCCTGACGCTCCTGGCGCGACGCCCCGGGTTTCGCCGCTCAGCGCGGTGGCCCGGAACCATGAACGCCAGGCCCGACGGCCTCAGGCCGCCAATCGTATTGCATGTAGCGCGCGGTCTCGGCCGCCGCCGCGCCTCCGACCAGCCGCCCGACGATATGGAGGGCCGCATCAATGCCCGCACTGACGCCGGCCGAGGTGACGATGTGGCCGTTGTCCACGATTCGGGCGTCCGGAAGGACTGCCGCACAGTCGAGGGCGCGCAATTCATCCAGGGCCCCGTAGTGGGTGGTGGCGGCCAGGCCTCGGAGCAGGCCCGCGGCGCCGAGCACCAGGGCGCCGGTGCAAACCGACAAGGTGAGGTCGGCCGAGGCGCTGAGCTCGCGAACGATGTCGAGCATCGTGTCGTTGTGCATTTCGCGGCGCGTTCCGAACCCGCCCGGAACGACCAGCACATCGACCTGGCCGGCATGGGCGGTGCTGGCGTGAGGCAAGACCTGCAGACCGTTGCGGGCCGTGACGGGCGAGTGTTCCAGCGCCACGGTGAACACCTCGAACGCGAACGCTCCCGACGCCGTCCGGGCCACCCCGAAGACTTCGAACGGTCCGGCGAAATCCAGGACCTCGACATCGTCGAACAACAGCACGGCGACGCGCCTCGGCCAGGGTCGCTCGGCGACCTGCAGGTGCGATGATCTGGTCTTATCGGTCATGGGATCCCAGGGGCGGGGGTTTGACGGCGGGCGCCTCGTCCAGTGTGCGAAGGAACGCGACGATCTGGCGGCGTTCAGCCGGGCTCAGGTGCAGGGGGCGAACTTCGGAGACACCGGCGGCGGCCGGAGCCAGATTGTAGTGGTCGATGACCTGGTCCGGTGACGCGAACTGGCCGGCGTGCATATAGGGCGCGCGTTGGCTCACCCCAGGTCCGGGGCGCGTGCAGACGCCTGCGTCGCCAGGAGCGCGCCGGCGAGCAGGTCAGCGAAAAATCGGACGGGACGGTCGCCAACGCGCACCGCAGCCTTCATCCCCAAACCCTGCATGACGAAAACCCATTTGCAGCTGTCGCAGTTCGACGGCGCAGGGGAGCACTTCAGACGCGCGGCGGAAATGCCAACTCTATCGCAAATCTTGCCAAGTTCGTTGGCTATGGGGACGCGTAGGTTTGGAGCGAATCCGAGATCCGCATCGTGCCTCTCATCGGCATGAGCGCCGAAATCGTAGCGCCTGGCGGTCGCGGCCGACCCGCCGCCGGGTCGCGAACCGTCTGTCCCGACATCATCGCTGGCCTTGTTTCGTGCGCCTTCGGGAGTCGACCCCGGCCGTGGGTCTGACGAACGGCAGGCTGAAGATCGCCGCCAGGGTCAGCGACGCGACGAGGGCCCAGGCCTCGTTGATGGACCGGACCAAAGCCAGGCTCTTGATCATCGGTGTGAGGATCGCCGCGGTCCCGGGGTCCAGCGGCCCCGCGCCGTGCGAGGTGAACAGGGCCAGCGGAATGCCCACGGCCTTGGCCGTCGCGATGTCGCCAGCCTGCAGCCGCGCGACGATGGAAGCGGCGTGGTGCGGCGCGCGTCCATAGATGACGGTGTCGATCAGGGCGAGGCCGATCGCCCCACCGAGGTTCCGCATCAGGTTGA
Organism: Phenylobacterium sp.; assembly: GCA_036279815.1. GTDB lineage: Bacteria > Pseudomonadota > Alphaproteobacteria > Caulobacterales > Caulobacteraceae > Phenylobacterium. The sequence continues at coordinate 10,428 of DASUIJ010000298.1, forward strand.
ACAGGCCGCTGGCGTCGGGGACCGCGGCGGGCGGCAGCTGGCCGAGGGCCAGGCGGGTCGGCGGCAAGAGGCAGAACATGATCGCCACGCCCCGGAGAATCTGGGGCCAGAACATTTCTGCGAAATCGGTCTGGCGGGTCTCAAAGGCGCTCAGGCCAAGTCCCGCGCCGAACAGCAGGAAGCCAAACCCGGCGAGCCACCGCGCGTCGACGCGGCGCTCCAGGGCCACGGCGATCGGGGCTGTGAGCAACTGGGCCGCGCCGGTCACCAGCATGATCTCGCCAATTCGCAGGGCGTGGTGGCCCCTTACCAGGGCCAGGAACACCGGCATGAGATAGACCGAACCGAACAGGCCGATCCCCAGGGTGAAGCTGAGAAGGGCCCCGATGGCGAAGTTCCGATCCCGCAGGGTCCGCAGGTCCACGACCGGCTGCCTCGGGCCGAGGGAGCGCCGCACGAAACCTGCGGCCGACACGACGCTGAGGCCCATCAGGCCCAGGACCAGGGGCGAGTCCCAGCCGCGGCCGGGGGCTTCCTTCAATCCGATCTCCAGGGCGACGAGGCTGACGGCCATGAGGGCCAGGCCCAGGAGGTCCAGGGCTCGCCAGAGGCCTGGCTGAAGCCGCTCCCGGGGCAACAGCAGCAGCGCGCCGACGGCCGCGAGTACGCCCGGCGCCACGTTGATCAGAAAGAGCCAGCGCCAGCTGTAGGTCTCGGTGATCCAGCCGCCGACGATCGGCCCGACCGTGGGCGCGAGCACCGCGAGGACGCCGGCGATGGTCGTGGCCAGGCCCTGGCGCTGAAAGGGGAACAGCAGGAAGACCGCCGAAAACACGGCCGGGATGAGCACGCCGCCCGAGAAACCCTGGAGCGCCCGAAGCGCGATCAGCTGGCCGAAGCCGGCACTGGCCGCACACCCTGCCGAGGCCAGGGTGAAGACAGAAACGCCGATGACGAACAGCCACCGCATGCTGATCCAGCGGGTCAGGAAGCCGGTGAGCGGGATCGCGACGACTTCGGCGATCAGATAGGCGGTCTGGATCCAGCTCATCTGATCGGGCCGGACGGAGAGCGCAGCCTGGATTGTGGGCAGCGAGGTTGCGACCACCTGAACATCCAGGATCGCCATGAACATGCCCAGGCACATCATGGCGAAGCCGGCCCAGACGGCGGGCGTGTCGTCTCGCGTGGGCTCCGGATGGGTCGTCATGGCCGCTTTCGAGGTGCGGCCCGCACCCGGGCCGAGGCTTCACCATTTTGGGAACCAGTTCGGAAGCAATCGGTTGCGCAACGTGAGGTCTGACGCGCGACAGGCTCACGGAGCCCCCATGACAAAGCCCATCGCCCTCCTGTCGCTGTCGACGGCGTCGCCGCCCTACACCCTTCTGCAGACCGAGGTGGAGGCTGTGGCGCGGGAAGTCTTTGGCGGCACGTTTCCCCAGTTCGAGCGCATGGCGCCCGTGTTCACCACGGCGGGAATCCGCGAACGACAGTCCGTGATGCCGATCGAGTGGTATCGGCAGCCGCTGGGATGGGGCGAACGGTCGGACGCCTATCTGGCCGGCGCCGTCGACCTGTTCGTCGATAGCGCCACCAAGGCCCTGGACGAGGCCCACCTCAAGGGTTCGGACGTCGATGTGATCGTCACGGTGTCCTCCACCGGCATCGCGACGCCCAGCCTCGAAGCCCGCGCCATGGCGCGAATGGGCTTTCGGCCGGACGTCCTGCGGGTTCCCGTCTTCGGCCTGGGATGCGCCGGCGGGGTCAGCGGACTTGGCCTTGCCGGCCAACTGGCCGCGGCCACCCCGGGGGCGGTCGTGCTCCTGGTCGCCGTCGAGCTCTGCAGCCTGGCGTTTCGCACCCAGGACCTCACCAAGGCGGACATCGTCGCCACCGCGCTGTTTGGGGATGGCGCGGCCGCCTGCGTGCTGCGAGCCGGCGAGGCCGGCTTCGCGACCCTCTCCGCGTCGGCGCAGCACACCTGGCCCGATACCCTCGACATCATGGGCTGGCGGGTTGACCCCACGGGCCTTGGCGTCGTGTTCGCCCAGTCCATTCCGCCCTTCGCGAAGGAGCACCTGCGGCCCGCGATGGACCTTATGCTGCGACCGCAGAATCTGGTCGTCGAGGATGTCGATCGCTTCGTCTGCCACCCGGGCGGAATGAAGGTGATCGAGGCTCTGGAGGCGTCCCTGTCCATCGGCCAGGGAGGCCTGGATCTCGAACGGGATGTCCTGGCCGACCACGGCAACATGTCGGCCCCCACCGCCCTGTTCGTCCTGGACCGCGCCCGCCGCAGGGGACTCCCGAACACCTCCGTGGTGACGGCCCTTGGCCCCGGTTTCACCGCAAGCACCGTCACCCTGAAGCGCGCCGCATGACCCTCTCCATCGTGGTCCTGGCGTTCGTCACCCTTCAGCGGATTGCCGAGCTGGTCATAGCCAACCGCAATACCCGCGCCCTGATCGCCCGGGGCGCCTATGAGCGCGGCTCCGGCCACTACCCGGTGATGGTTGCGATGCACGGAGCCTGGCTGGCCGGGCTCTGGGTCCTGGCGTGGAACCGGCCCATTGGCCTGGGCTGGCTCGCAGTGTTTGTCGTCCTTCAGATGCTGCGCCTTTGGATTCTCGCGACGCTCGGCGGTCGCTGGACGACAAGGATCATCGTCTTGCCGGGGGCTCCCTTGATCCGTCGTGGTCCATATCGGCTCCTCAGCCATCCGAACTACATGGTCGTGGTCGCGGAGATCGCCGTCCTTCCCTTGGCGTTCGGGCTCGTCGTCTACGCCGCCATTTTCTCTGTCCTGAACGCCGCTGTCCTGTGGGTGCGGCTACGCGCGGAGAACCAGGCGCTGCGGGAAGCGGCGCCCGT
>DASUIJ010000299.1:0-2426 GCA_036279815.1 Phenylobacterium sp.
GGCTCACCATCACCCGGGGGTGGACGAAGGTCAGGGCGAGGATGACCAGGAGGGCCGTCGATATCCCGATCAGGGGCCAGGGCGTTTTCATTTCCAGCCCCAGAACAGGAAGATGCTGACGATGTGCGCGGTGGCGAGCACCACGAAGGCGAGCGCGATGGGGACATGCACCACTCGCCACTTGCGGATCAGGTCGTAGGTCAGGCTGTCCCAGTACATGCGGTCCTGGATCTCGGCGGGCGGCAGGCCCTGGAGGATTTCGCGAGCCGCTTCCAGGCGCTTGCGGGCGCGCTGCATCAGGTATTTCCCGGTGAGCCCGCTGGTGATGTTCACCAGCATGGCGGCCACGGCCAGCCAGGCGAGGACCGCGTTGAAGTGGATTCCGGCGTGGACCAGGACCAGCAGGGAGCCGGCCCAGGCCATGCGCTCATGCAGACGCAGCAGGGGCACGGGGCGGCCGACCTTGATCAGCTGACGCTTCCGCAGGGAGTAGCCGAACGATCCGGCGATCAGCAGGACGCCGGGTATGCCCAGATAGCGGCCGATCCAGACCAGGCGAAGCAGGTGCAGCACCCCGTCGGCGGCGAGGGCGGCCAGGGCCAGGCCGGCCAGCGCCAGGAAAAAGGGCGCAACCTCGCGTCGCAGCAGGATGAACCCGGTCATGGATATGGGGCTCGCGACTGGCCGCCAGGCGTCGTGGGCGTGGCGGCCCAACTAGTCGGGTCGGCGGCGGGAGCGCGTTGAGCATTGTCAAAGGACGAGGGCTGCGCTGCCGCACGCCCGACGAAAAACGCCGTCGGTTCCCGATGGGAGCCGACGGCGCTGTTCAACTCACAGGATGTCGATGGCCTGTCAGGCCGCGACGCGGTCCTGCCGGCGCAGGGTCGCGCCGATGAGGCCGAAGCCCAGGATCATCATGGCCCAGGAGGCCGGTTCCGGGATGCCGCCGGCGCCGCCGGCGCCCCGCACGAACCAGGTTTCCGAATAGGAAGCCTCGCCATTGGAGCCCAGGACGCCGTAGCCGAAGGCGAAGATGAGGCCGCTGTTGCCGTTGCTGTAGTCGCAATGGCTCCAGCCCGAGCCGAACCAGGCCGAGGCGCAGGGGGAGCCCGCAGCCTCGAAGACCGAGACCGCCGGACGGGCGTTGAACTCGCTCAGGGACGGGAAGCGCCAGCCCTGGCCGGCCTGATAGGGCGTCATCGCGTCGCCGCCGCAGGACGGCGCGTAGGCCGCGCAGGGAGAGGCCCAGGCCCAGTCCAGGCCGCCGTAGACGATGTAGTTGGCGACCGGCACGGGCGCGTTGATGGCGGCGCTGGCCGGCGCGGCGAACGCGACGGCCCCGCAGGCGATGGCGCCTGCCAGAGCGAGAGCTTTGATGGACATTGTGAACCCCAGGTCAGACGGATGAAATCGAGACGTGAACCGTATTAACCATTGTTGACACTTTCTCACCGCAATCCGCAGGGGTTTCGCGCTGAAGGCGAGTGTTCCGACAAGTTTCGTCCTCGAGGTGACGCTGATCCCGGCTCCGCGTGGGGGTCAATTCCGTAAACTGTCAAAAAACAGGCCCTCGGGCCCCCTTGCGGGAGCCCGAGGGTCGTTTTCTAGAAGCGGCTGCGGTCGTCGTTACGGGCGTCGCGCAGGTTGGCGTGGAGGTTGTCGAGGCGGGCCTGGATGGTCGCTTCGTTGCGGTGGTTCAGGCGGCCGTGGCGGTGGGGCATGGCGCGTTCCTGGCGGCGGATCATTTCGAGGTTCCGCAGGGCGCGGTTGGCTTCGACACGGTCGATGCGGCCGTTGTCGAGGCTGCGATGGATGCGCTGGTCGAGCCAGGCCATGCGGCCGCGAACGTCGCTGGGGCCGTCGCTCCAGTTGGGACGCGATCCATAGGATGCGTCGGAGCTGTGGTTCCCGGCTGACGAGGCGCCGACCCAGCGGCCGCGAGCGTCGTAATAGCCGTTGACCTGACCCACGATCCAACGTCCGCCGCTGTCGTAGTGACCCGGCTGGGCGTCGGAGATCCAGGCGCCCGAGGCGTCCCGATGGCCGAGGGCTTCGCCGGGCGTCCACCGGCCGTTGGCGTCATAGCGGCCCGTGGTCGGACCCGCGACCCAGCGTCGGTCGCTGTCGTAATAGCCGCTGGCGGCGCCGGTGACGAACCGGCCGTCGGCGTCGTAGTAGCCGTTGGCGGAGGCGGGGATCCAGCGACCGCCGCCGTCATAATAGCCTCCGGACTGATCGTCCGCGCCGGCGACGATCCAGCGGCCCTGGGCGTCATAGTGGCCGTTGGGCGCGCCATCGACCCAGGCGCCGTTGCGGTCGTAATAACCGCGTGCGTCGGCCCGGCTGACGCCGTTGGCGTGCCACACGCGGTTGTTGTCGTAATAGCCGTAGGCGTGCGCGCAGTCGGCGGAGCCCTTGGACATCTG
>DASUIJ010000300.1:0-6485 GCA_036279815.1 Phenylobacterium sp.
CCATCATTTGTACCTGGGCTCCCGGGCGAGCAGCCGCCCGACAATGTTCACGGCAAGCACCGCCATGGCGATCAGCAAGGCGCCGGCCCAGGCGAGCCTGCGCCAGTCGTCATAGGCGCTGAGCGCGTACTGGAAGATCACGGCGGGAAGACTCGCCATCGGCTTGGCCATGTTGAGGCTGAAGAACTGGTTGGAGAGCGCCGTGAACAACAGCGGCGCGGTCTCGCCGCTGATCCGGGCGAATCCCAGCAGGCCCCCGGTCAGGAGCCCCCCGCCCGCGGCCCGCCAGATGATCCGGCGGATGGTCACCCACTGCGGCGCGCCCAGCGCCATGCCGGCCTCGCGCAAGGCGTGGGGCTGCAGGTTGAGGATGTCCTCGGTGGTCCGCGTCACGATCGGCGTCGCCAGGAAGGCCAGGGCCACCGCGCCCGCCCACCCGGAGAAGCCGTGGAACGGCTTGACCAGCAGCTCGTAGACGAAGAGGCCGACCAGGATGGAGGGCGCGGCCAGCAGCACGTCGTTCAGGAAGCGCACAAGATGTCCGTAGGGCGTGTCGCCGCCGATCTCGGCCAGCCAGGTTCCGGCCAGGACACCGACGACCAGCGACACCAGCATGGCGGCGGCGCACATCATGATCGAACCGACAATGGCGTTCAGCAGGCCGCCGGCAGACCCCGGCGCCGGCGTCGACTTGGTGAAGACATTGAGGTCGAGGCCGGCGACCCCCTGTTTGAACAGCGAGTAGAGGATCAAGGTGAGCGCACTCACCGCGACGAGGGTCGCGAGCCCGGAGGCGGCGACGAAGGCGGCGTTGGCGAGGTTGCGGCGGAGGCGACGGATGTTCATTGCGCCCTTCAGACCTGCCGCTGACCGGCAAGCAGCAATCGCGCCACCGCCAGGACGGCGAAGGTGATCACGAACAGCACGAAGCCCAGCGCCACCAGGGCCGAGGTGTGCATTTCGCCCGTCGCCTCGGTGAACTCGTTGGCGATCGTGGAGGCGATGGTGGATCCGGAGTCGAACAGCGACTTCGGGAGGGCGTGCGAATTGCCGATCACGAACGTGACCGCCATCGTCTCCCCGAGCGCCCGCCCCAGGCCCAGCATGACGACGCCGACGGACCCGCGCCGGACATAGGGCAGCATCACCGACTGCACCACCTCCAGGGGAGTGCAGCCGAGGCCGAAGGCGGCCTCGCGCAGCTGGGGCGGCACGGTACGCAGCAGTTCGCGGAAGACGGCCGCCATGTAGGGCAGGATCATGATCGACAGGATGATCGAGGCCGAGAGGAGGTTGGCGCCGTTGGGGACCCCGGCGAACAGGGTCTCCCAGATCGATCCGGGCGCCGCCGACATCATCAGCGGCAGCTGCACATGCAGGGCGAAGAACGGCGCGAACACGAACAATCCCCACATTCCGTAGACGATCGAAGGAATGCCCGCGAGCAGTTCGACCGCCAGGGCGAGCGGCCCGGCCAGGACCCGCGGGCAAAGCTCGGTGAGGAAGACGGCCACGCCGATGGCGATGGGGAGCGAGATCGCCAGGGCCAGCAACGACGTGATGAGGGTTCCGACCACGGGCCCGGCCGCGCCGTAGACCTCGGTGACCGGATTCCAGGTGGTCGAGGTGAAGAACGCCAGGCCGAACTTGTGGAAGGCCGGCCACCCCCCGATCCCCAGCGAGACCACGACTCCGCCGAGCGCCGCCAACAGCAGCGTCGCGGCGAAGAAGCAGATCGTCCTGAAGATCGGATCGGCGATCGAGTTGCGCGTCGGGCGCAGGGGCGGGGCGGCGAAGGCGGTCATGACGAGTCCAAATGGTTTCGGGCGAACGCGGTCCGCCGCGTTCGCCCGATATCCCGCTAGAGAGGGCCGGAGGGCTTAGCGGGACACGTAGACGGGCTTGCCGCCAGCGGTCACCTGGCTCACCCATTGCTTGCGGATCAGGGCTTTCACAGGCGCCGGAAGCGGCACGTAGTCGAGCCCGAGCGCCATGTTGTCGCCGCCCTTGTAGGCCCAGTCGAAGAACTTAAGGACGCCCTCGCCGGCCGCCGCGTTGGCCTGGTTCTTATAGACCAGGATGAAGGTCGCGCCGGTGATCGGCCAGGCCTGCGGGCCGGGCTGGTCGAGGAGCAGCAGGTAGTTGCCGGGCGCCTTGGCCCAGTTCGCGCCGGCTGCGGCGGCCGCGAAGTTCGCGGCCTCGGGAGCCGGGAACTGGCCGGCCTTGTTCTGCACGAGGGCGTAGGTGGCGTGGTTCTGCTTGGCGTAGGCGTATTCCACGTAGCCGATCGAACCGATCGTCTGCTTCACGAAGGCCGCCACGCCGTCATTGCCCTTGCCGCCGAGGCCCGTGGGCCATTCGACCGAGTCGCTGGCCCCGACCCGACCGGCCCAGGCCGGGCTCTTCATGGAGAGGTAGGAGGCGAACAGGAACGTGGTGCCGGAGCCGTCCGACCGATGCACGACGGTGATCGGCAGATTCGGCAGGGCCACGCCTCGGTTCAGGGCGGCGATCTGAGGATCGTTCCACTTCTTGATATTCCCCAGATAGATCGAGGCCAGCACGCCGCCTGTCAGGTGAATCTGGCCGGGCTTGATCCCCGGCAGGTTCATCACCGGGACAACGCCACCCATGACCGTCGGGAACTGGAAGAGGCCCGCGCCATTCAGCTCTTCCAGCTTCAGCGGCTTGTCGGACGCGCCGAAATCGACGGTCCTGGCTTTGATCTGCTTGATGCCGCCACCCGAGCCAATGGCCTGGTAGTTCAGACCCACACCGGTCTGGGCCCTATAGGCCTCCGCCCACTTGGCGTAGACCGGCGCGGGGAACGTGGCCCCGGCGCCCGACAGGTCGGCGGCCTGGGCGGTCGCGCCCATCACCATCACCGCCCCGACGGCGGCCGCGATCGTCTTCAGCATCCCACATCTCCTTTGGGGCGCCGCATCCTGGGCGCCTGCAAGGGAGGGATTAGGAGTGAAGTGTAACGTGGATATGACACTTTGTAAGTTGAGCTAACATCATGTCAGCGCCCGCTTTCCAGGCGGCCGCGCAACAGGGCGGCGCTTCGGCCGATCTCCAGCTTCATCCACATGAGCAGGCGATCTATGACATCCGCCTTCGGGCCCGTGACGCGGCTGCGGAACACCAATTGCTCGCCAGCCGGGGCCTGGAACGGCAGGGCCACGAGTTGTCCGGACGTCAGATAGGGTTCGGCCGAAAACTGATGGGCCAAGGCGACTCCACTGCCCTGGGCCGCGCTTTCGAGGGCGATCGCGGCCTCATCGAAAATGTGAGGGCGCGGGGCCGACGCCCTCGGCGCCAGCCGCGACGCCCATGTCCGCCACGACGCCTGGTGATCCGCCAGCAGCGGCGAGGCCAGGATGGACGACACGTCGACCAGGGCCGCGCGCCGGGCGAAGTCCGCCGTGCAAACGGGAAATAATGTCAGGTCGGCGAGCACCTGGTCGTTCGGCCGAGGCGCGAACTCGAACAGCAGCTCGACATCCCGGCCGCCCTCGTGCCCGGCCGCAGTCACCACGTCGACCCGGACGTCGGGCAGAACCTCGTTCAGGCGCGATAGCTTCGCCGCGAACCAGAGGCGGGCGAAGTCCGGGCTCATGCCCAGGGATATCGCGGTCGCATCGGGGGTTCCCGAAATGTCGCGAATAGCCTGACCCAGGGCCTGGGCGGCGTCCGAATAGCTTTGTGCGAGCCGCAGAGCGGCCTCGGAAGGCTGCATGGCGCCGCCCTTGCGCTCAAAGAGCGTCGCCCCCAGCTCCGCCTCCAGCCGGCGAATCGACTGGCTGACCGCGCTGTGGGTGATCTTCAGCTCCTTCGCCGCCCAGGTGAAACTGCGGTGGCGCGTGGCCGCCTCCACGGCGCGCAGGGCGGAAAAGGGAGGCGCTTTGTCTGACATCAGGGGACGGACCTGGAGGCGAACAGTAAGGTTGGCTTACAGCCGGATCGGAATCCTGTGTAGGGCGTCCTGGTCAATGAAGCATCCTGCGCCGCTCATGGGTGTCGGCGGCGGCGCCCTCAAGAGCTTTCGCGACCGGGAACACCAGCTCGGAAACGGCTTCGTCGCCGTTCGCCTTGGACGAGAAGCGGCCACCCTGCTGTTCGACCATCGCCTCGATCAGGTAGAGGCGCAGGTCGGTTTCGGGCGGCGTCGCAGACGCGTTTCCCGCTTCGGAAATCGTCAGCTTGGCCTCCCGGTCGCCACGTCGCAGGCCGATCCGCAGGACGGCGGGGCCGTCGACCTGGAGGCGGGCATGAATGCATTCCAGCATGACGATGGCGACCGAAGTGGCCTCGTCGAGCTGAAGGCGCGCGCCTTGCGGCTCTACGTGAACCTGGACCGACGAGGAGCCCCTCGCCGCGAGCGTAGCGTCCAGCAACTGCCTGGCGAAGGTGTCGAAATCGAGGGTCTTGTCGACTTCGCCGCCCAGGTTCCGGTGGGCGCGGGAGATGAGCAGGGTGCGAGCCGACGCCTCCGAAAGGGCCCGCCCCACCGTTTTGTCCCGCTCGTCCCGGGCCTGCAGCTGGAGCAGCGCCGCCACCAGCTGCAGGTGGTTGGTGACGCGTTCGTTGAGGTTCCGGAACAGTTCGGCGTGGCTTTCCGCCAGATCCTCGGCGCGGCGCTGTGCGGCGCCGAGATCCCTCATGGCCCTGGCCATGCCAGTGATGAAGTAGATGGAGACAGCCGAGGTGAAGGCGAAGAAGGACAGGGGCGCCAAGGTCGCGAAGTCCGCTTTCCAGGCCAGGGTCGGCCGGTCGAAGCACCAGTAGGCCACCGTGATGGACAGGGCCGCCGCAAGGATGGCCGGCCGCGCGCCGAGGAAGTAGGCGGCCACGATCACGACCGGATAGAAGACCGTATAGGTGTGTGTCGCGCCGAATACCGGCTCAAGGGCCAGTCTGGCGACGAATCCGGCCAGCACCAGCAGGAGCGCGGTCGCATAGCGCCCCAAGGGCTCATGCGGCGATGAGGGCGGCGGAGGGCTCAAAGCCTTCATGCGGAGTTTCATGCCTTCCCCGCTACGCCCCGATTGCTGCGGTTCCGTGACAATCCCGTGGCGCCGCCCGCCCGGCCGTCAAGCTCAGCAGGCCACCATTGTAAGTTCAACTTGACTTGCAACATGGCGCTCGCCACCGTTTGGCGATGCGCGTGGCATTTGTTCAGGGCGGACCGGGCCTGGAGGCTGTCGAACTTCAGGTCGACAGGCTCAAGCGCCTTGCGCCGGACAGGTACCACATCGAGGCGACGCCGACCGGCCCGGCGCGCCAGCGACTGGTCGAGCTTCTCGATTCCCTGACATCCTGCGACGAGCTGTGCATCGCGTCCCTGGCGCCACTGCGCCTCGAGGTGGGCGAAGCCGCGCAGCTGATCTTCGACCTGGTCGACCGAGGCGTCAGGGTCGTGCTGGTCGACGAACGCAATTCCAGGCTCGACGTAGGAAGATCATCCGCCGCGCGAAGCCTTCTGGAGGCGTTCGCCGGCCTGCACCGGCGCCTTGCCGCCGAACCCAATCCCAAGACATCCGCCGCGGCGCGGGGCCTTCTCACTGGCGCGGAGATCGAAGACATCCGCCGCCTCCACGACGCCGGCCTGAGCCCGCGGAGGATCGGCCTGATCTATCGACGCTCGCCGAAGTGCATCTCGGAGATCATCTGGGGCGTGCCGCCGGTCGGGGCGGAAGGCGTCGCGGGGGCCCCGGCGCGTGCCACCCGCCCGTGGTAAGCCGCGCTTACATCGGACTGTCATAAACTTTGACTAACACCTCGCCGGGTTCCGCTTGCGAGAAGCGGACGTCTCGAGGGGAATCAAATGAAAAACAAGTCTTGGCTGCTCGCTGGAGCCGCCTGCGGCGCGCTCGTCCTGAGCGCTCCGGCGGAAGCCGCCACCCGGCATCGGACGCCGCGCGGCCCGACGGCCGCCGAGAGCCAGGCCGCAGAGATCAAGGCCCTGCGCGATCAGGTCCAGGCCCTGACCGACCGGCTTAACGCCCAGGAGGCCGCGCAAAAGCAGACTCAAGCCCAGGCCGCCCAGGCCCAGGCCACCGCCCAGGCGGTGCAGGAGGCCCAGGCGAGCGCGGCCGACGACATCGAGAACATTCCCGCCCAGGTCAACCTGGCCGTCGCGGCGATTCCCAAGCCCAAGAAGTCCTGGGCCGAGGACACCGTCGTCTCGGGCCGGATGTACTACGACCTCACGACTCTTCAGAACAAGAGCAACGGCGTGAAGGTTGTCCCGACCGGGACCGGCTTCGACATCAAGCGCTTCTATGTGGGCGTCGACCACAAGTTCAACGACGTCTTCTCGGCGAACATCACCACCGACTTCCAGTACGCGTCGGCGATCTCGTCCACCGAGGTCTACATCAAGAAGGCCTACCTGCAGGCCAAGATCAACGACGCGCTGGTCGTTCGCCTGGGCTCCACCGACCTGCCCTGGGTGCCCTACGCCGAGGACATCTACGGCTACC
>DASUIJ010000301.1:0-14515 GCA_036279815.1 Phenylobacterium sp.
CCTGGCGTCGTTCCCGCGCGCGCCGGAGGGCGCGGACGGGCCGGGGATCAATTTCAGCTTCGCTGCGATGATCGGGCGGGCGTTGGAGCCGGTGCTCGCGCCGCTCGGGTTCAACTGGCAGATCAGCGTCGCGCTCGTTCCCGGCATGGCGGCGCGCGAGGTGGCGGTGGCGGCGCTGGGCACGGTCTATGCGGTGGGCGGCGGCTCCACGACCGACCTGGCCGCCATCCTGTCCCACCAGTGGTCCCTGGCCTCGGGGCTGGCCTTCCTGGCCTGGTACGTCTTCGCGCCCCAGTGCATGGCCACCCTGGGCGTCGTCCAGCGCGAGACCAACAGCTGGAAATGGCCCCTGGTGATGTTCGGCTACATGATCACCCTGGCCTATGCGGCCGCCCTGATCGTCTACCAGGTCGCGGTTGCATTCGGGGCCGGCTGACACCGAAAGTTAAGCATAGCCCTTAACGGGTGGGTTAAAGGCTGGGCGCTAGCGTGGTCATGGGAGGGTTTCACCCCATGCATCAAGGCCAGACCCCGAACCGTCGGCGCAAGGTCGCCGCAGAGCCTCAACGCGAGAGGCTGATCACCCGAATCCGAGAGGCGCTGCTCCTATTGGGCGGCGAGGCTCATCGGCGCGACGTCATCGTCCAGCTCGCCAAGGAGCAGGGCATGGATTGGCGCAATATCCCCGAGGACCTGGAGTCCGCCGTCATCCAGAGCTTCGAGGAGACCTGGCGCGACGAGTCCCGCCGGGCCGCCTACGGCTTCCACCTCAAGTTCGGGGAGGGCTCCCACCGCTGGGGCGTCCGCATCCCCGAGCTCGCCCACTAGGGCCGCAGAGAGCCTGCAGAGGGCCGGCCTATCGCGGCGTGGCGTCGCCGGCCAGCGCGCCGGCGGCCGTCTGCAGCCGCAGCAGCAGCCGCTTCAGCAGCGCCACCTCGCTCGGCGCCAGGCCGGCGATCAGCGCCGCCTCGTAGGCCAGGGCCAGCGGCGCGATCTCGGCGTAGAGCCGCGCGCCCTCCACCGTCAGGGTCAGCATGTGCGAACGGGCGTCGGCGTGGTGCTCGCTGCGCGCCACCAGCCGGCGCCTGGACAGCCCCTGGGCGGCGCGGCTGACCGTCACCTTGTCCATGCCGGTGCGGGCGACCACGGCCACCTGGGTCAGGGCCTTGTCCTCGGCCAGCACGCAGATCAGCCGCCATTGCGGGACGGTCAGGCCGAAACGGTCCTCATAGGCCCGCGCGATCAGGCCAGAGACGGCGTTCGACGCCACCGACAGACGATAGGGCAGATAGGCGTCCAGCTTCAGGGTCGCGGGGGCCGCTGGGACCTCGGGAAGCTGGGACGGGACGGTCACGGGGCCTGAACCTCCTGCTCGATGGCGCCGAAGATCGAGTGCCGCCTGGCGTCCCGCATTTCAATGCGAACCCGGTCGCCGACCTTCAGGAACGGCGTCCTGGGCGCTCCGTGGGCGAGAGTCTCCACCGTCCTCAACTCAGCGAGGCAGGAATAGCCCACCCCGCCCTCGGCGATCGGCTTGCCTGGACCGCCGTCCGGGCCGCGATTCGACACCGTGCCGGAGCCGATGATGGTGCCGGCGCCAAGGGCGCGCGTCTTGGCGGCGTGGGCGATCAGGGTCCCGAAGTCGAAGGTCATGTCCACCTCGGCGCGCGCCTCGCCCAGGGGCTTGCCGTTGAGCTCGACCTCGAGCGCGCCCGCCAGCTTGCCGTCCTGCCACGCGTCGCCCAGGGCCCGGGGGGTCACCGCCACCGGGGAGAAGGCCGTCGCCGGCTTGGACTGGAAGAAGCCGAAGTTCTTGGCGAGTTCGGCCGGGATCAGGTTGCGCAGCGAGACGTCGTTGGCCAGCAGCACCAGCCGGACGGCCGCAAGGGCCTCCTCGCGGCTCGCGCCCTGGGCCACGTCGCCCACGATCACCGCCACCTCGCCCTCCATGTCGCAGCCCCAGGCCTCGTCGGCCAGCGGGATCGGATCGCGCGGCGCCAGGAAACCGTCGGAGCCGCCCTGGTACAGCAGGGGATCAGTCCAGAAGCTCTCGGGCATGTCGGCGGCCCGGGCCTTCCGCACCAGCGCCACGTGATTCACATAGGCCGAGCCGTCGGCCCACTGGTAGGCGCGCGGCAGCGGGCTGTCGGCGTTCTTCTCGTGGAACCGCACGCGGGGGGTGGAGCCATGCTCCAGGCTGTCGGACAGGCCCTGCAGCAGCGGCTCATAGCGCTCCCAGTCGTCCAGGGCGGCCTGAAGGGTCGGAGCGATATTGGTCGCCTCGATGCACCAGGCGAGATCGTTGGAGACCACCACGAGGCGGCCGTCGCGACCCCACTTGAGCGATGCGAGCTTCATATCCGTGTCTCTCCCTGGGTTGGCGGACGGCTGTCCACCTTGGCGGTCTATTGTCGGCGGGGCTAGGGCCGGCGGCTCATCGCCCGGCCCGGGTCAGCACCCGCGTCAGCTTCACGCCCCGCTCGTAGGCTTCCGGCTGGAACACCGTCACCTCGACGCAGATGTCGAAGCCCGGCTCGTCCTTCCAGAGGTAGTTGCGCTCGAAGTGGGCCGAACGGCCCGCCGGGGTGAAGCCCTCGTAGATGTCGCCCCAGGGCGTCACCTTGACCAGCTCCCGCCAGCCCAGGTCGCAGGCGCGCTCCAGCTCCTCCTCGGCGGCTTCCCGCAGGTCGGCCTGACGATCGACGCCGACCATTCAGGCCGGCGCCTTCCAGCTGTCGACATAGGCGGCGTTCTCGACGCCGGCGGCGGCCTCGCCCACCTCCAGCGGGTCGCGGGTGTCGATCATCACCGCGTATTCGTCGGTGGCGGCCTTGGGCTGGGTCAGCATGTTCTTCAGCGCCTTGGGGTGCGGGCCGTGGGTGAAGCCCGACGGATGGAAGGTCATCATACCGGCATCGATGTTGTCACGGCTGAAGAAGTCCCCGGCGTGATAGAACAACACTTCGTCATAGTCGTCGTTGTTGTGGAAGAACGGCACCTTCAACGCCCCCGGATCGGTCTCGAAGGGCCGGGGCGCGAAGGTGCAGACCACGAACCGGTCCGAGACGAAGGTGGTGTGGACACTGGGCGGCAGGTGATAGCGGTGGCTGACCACCGGCCGCAGATCCTTCACGTTCAGGCGCACGGGCGCCAGGTCGCCGTGCCAGCCCACCGCGTCCAGCGGATTGTAGGGATAGGTCGCCACCGAGACCTGGCCGCGCTTCTTGATCTCCACCGGGAACTCGCCCGGCTGCGCCTGGTGGGCCCGGAAGGCCGCGTCCATCTCGGGGGTGTCCAGCATGGCCGGGTCATACAGCGCGTGGCCGCCCAGCAGGCCCCTGTCAGGCGAGGTGAAGTGGGTGTTGGTGGCCTGGATCATCAGGATCGCGGTGGGCGCGGCGGGCGACAGCCGCCACATGGTTCCGCGCGGCAGGTAGAGATAGTCCCCGGCCGCATAGACCAGACGGCCGTAATCGCAGAACAGCTCGCCCTCGCCCTGGTGGACGAACAGCAGCTGGTCGCCGTCGGCGTTGCGGGCCAGGGCCGGCATCGGCTGGGCCAGCTTCCAGAACCGCACCTCGGTGGCGGCGTTGTGCAGCACCGTGGGCGCGCGCCACGGCGAGGCCTGCGCCTCGTTCAGCCGCGCCAGGTCGAAGGCGCGGGGCCGCAGCGGCCCCTCGAACTTCACCCAGCCGGTGGGCGGGTGGGCGTGGTGCATGAAGGCGGCAGGGCCGAAGAAGCCCTCCTTCGACATCTCGCGCTCATAGGTGCCCGCCGGCATGTCGGCGTGCGCCTGCCGGGAGTGGGCGCCTTGGGCGGCGCGGACAGGGATCCAGTTGCGGGCCATCAGGGTTCGTCCTTGTAGATGCCGACCTGGGCCGGCTGGCCCTCGGCGGCGCGGGCGCGGTACATGCCCGAGGTGTTGAAGCTCCAGGCGATCTGGCCGTCCGGCGCCACGGCGATCACCCCGCCGTCGCCGCCCAGGGCGGTGAGCTTGTTCTGCACGACCTCGTCGGCGGCGGCCTGCAGGCTCATGCCCTTCAGCTCCACCAGGGCGGCGATGTCGCGGGCCACGGTCAGGCGGATGAAATATTCCCCGGCCCCGGTGGCGGAGACCGCGCAGGAGGCGTTGGAGGCGTAGGTTCCGGCGCCGATGATGGGGCTGTCCCCCACCCGGCCGAAGCGCTTGGCGGTGGTCCCGCCCGTCGACGTGCCGGCCGCGACGTCGCCGTGGCGGTCGAGCGCAACGACGCCGACGGTGCCTTGCTTGCCTTCGTCATGGACGAGCGCCGCCTTGGCCGGCTGGGTCTCCAGGACGCCTTCCGGCCGCTCCGGGATCGTCTGGCCCGAGGCCCGCAGGACGTTCTCCAGCGACCGCCAGCGCCGCTCTGTGAAGAAGAAACCCGGCTCGGCCTGTTCCATCCCCTGGCTCTCGCCGAAGGCCTGGGCGCCGCGGCCCACCAGGAAGACGAAGGGCGAATTCTCCATCACCGCCCGGGCCAGCGAGATCGGATGGCGTGTGCGGGTGACGCCCGCCACGGCGCCGGCCCTCAGCCCGCGGCCGTCCATGATCGAGGCGTCGTGCTCATTGCGGCCCTGGGCGGTGAAGGCCGCCCCGCGCCCGGCGTTG
Organism: Phenylobacterium sp.; assembly: GCA_036279815.1. Taxonomy (GTDB): domain Bacteria; phylum Pseudomonadota; class Alphaproteobacteria; order Caulobacterales; family Caulobacteraceae; genus Phenylobacterium. The sequence continues at coordinate 4,631 of DASUIJ010000301.1, forward strand.
AACAGGGGATCGTCCTCCAGGACGTGGATCGCCGCCTCCACCGCGTCGAGCGCGGCGCCGCCCTGGTCCAGCACTGTCGTCCCGGCCGCCAGCGCCTGGCCGAGCGCCTCGCGATAGGCCTGCTCCTGCTCGGGTTTCAGGCGACCGCGCTCGATGGAGCCGGCGCCGCCGTGGATCGCGATCGCCCACCTGCCCGATCCCATGGCCGGTCAGCCCTCCTTCTTGGGCAACACCCCGCGGCGAATCTGGTCCAGCTCGATCGACTCGAACAGGGCCTTGAAGTTGCCCTCGCCGAAGCCTTCGTTGCCCTTGCGCTGGATCAGCTCGAAGAAGATCGGGCCGATCATGTTCTCGGTGAAGATCTGCAGCAGCAGGCCCTGGCCCTCGGTGGGGGCTCCGTCCACCAGGATCTTGTCCGCCCGCAGCCGGTTGATCGGCTCGCCGTGCCCGGGCACCCGCGCGTCGATGCCGTCGAAATAGGCGTCGATGGTGTCCTGGAACCTCACGCCGCGGTCGCGCATCCGCTCCACCGATTCGTAGATGTCCTCGGTTCCCAGGGCCACGTGCTGGATGCCCTCGCCGTGATAGTCCTTGAGGAACTCCTCGATCTGCGAGTGTTCGTCCTGGCTCTCGTTCAGCGGGATGCGGATCTTGCCGCAGGGGCTGGTCATGGCCTTCGAGAACAGCCCGGTCTGGGAGCCCTCGATGTCGAAATAGCGGATCTCACGGAAGTTGAAGATCCGCTCGTAGAAGTCCGCCCAGGTCGCCATCTGGCCGCGGAACACGTTGTGCGTCAGGTGGTCGAGATAGGTCAGGCCCATGGAATTGGCGGCCATGCGTTCCTTGGCGCCGGGGATCGGGACGAAGTCGACGTCGTAGATCTCCTGCGCCCCATAGCGGTCGACCAGATAGAGGTTCGAGCCGCCGATGCCCTTGATGGCCGGGATGTTCAGCTCCATCGGGCCCACCGGACCAAGCACCGCCTCGGCGCCGCGCTCCACCGCCAGCGTCAGCGCCCTGGCCGCGTCCTTCACCCGGAACGCCATGGCGTTGGCGGAGGGACCGTGCACCTTGCGGAAGTCGGCGGCCTGGCCGTTCGGCTCCATGTTCAGGATGAAGTTGATGTCGCCCTGGCGGAACCGCAGCACGTTCTTCGAGCGGTGCCGGTCGGTGGCCGTGAAGCCCATCATCTCGAACAGGCCCTTCAGCCGCTCGGGCTCGGGCGAGGTGAACTCCACGAACTCGAACCCGTCGGTGCCCAGCGGGTTGTCGAACAGATCGCGGGTGGGGGCAGGCGCATCCATCGGACGCTCTCCATTGGCGAGAGATAGTATCATATGAAACGAAATGCCTGATCCGAGCCCACGAGACAAGCCCATCCATCGCTGATAGCAAACGCGTGAACCCCACCGCCGGATCACCATGCTTCGCAAACTCTACGACTGGGTCATGGGCCTGGCCGGATCGCGCCATGCGCCCAGCGCGCTCGTGGCCGTCTCCTTCGCCGAAAGCTCGTTCTTCCCGATCCCGCCCGACGTGATGCTGGCGCCGATGGTGCTGGCGAGGCCGGACCGGGCCTATTTCTACGCCCTGCTCTGCACCATCGCCTCGGTGGTGGGCGGCTGCCTCGGCTATTTCATCGGCTTCCACCTGGGCGACCTGGGCCACTGGCTGCTGTCGCTTCTCGGCCATGCCGACGGCGAGGAGGCCTTCCGCCAGTGGTTCGACAAGTGGGGCCTGTGGGTGATCCTGATCAAGGGCGTCACCCCGATCCCCTACAAGCTGGTGACCATCGCCTCGGGTCTGGCCCACTTCTCGTTCGTGACCTTCCTCTGGGCCTCGGTGGTGACCCGCGGCGCGCGGTTCTTCCTCACCGCCACCCTGCTGAAGTACTTCGGCCCGGCGGTGCGCGAGGAGGTCGAGAAGCGCCTCACCCTCTACACGGTGATCGGCCTGGTCGCGCTGGTCGGCGCCGTCGTCCTGCTGCGCGTCGTCGGCTGATAGGCCTTTAGCTGGCCGCGATTTTCGGGTCATATCCCGCGCCATGACCAAGCTTATCCGCGCCGTCGTCGACCGCTGGCTGCTCTGGGCCCTGTTTTCCTCGGCCCTGATGCTGGCGATCGCCCACGCCTTCGAGACCTTCGGCGGCTATGCGCCCTGCACGCTGTGTCTGCGGCAGCGCGAGGTCTACTGGGTGGCCGGAACCATCGCCCTGGCCGGCGTGATCGCCACCCGCCTGCCCCGACTGGCCGGGATGCGCTGGCTGTTCGACGCCGCCCTGGCCGTGGCCTTCGCCGTGGGCGTCTTCTTTGCGGTCTATCATTCCGGCGCGGAGTGGAAGTGGTGGCCCGGCCCGACCACCTGCGCAGGCGCCGGCGGCGCCGTGAGCCTGGATTCCCTGGCCGCCATCGCGGACGGCACCGCCCGGATCAGGCCGCCGGCCTGCGACGAGGCCGCCTGGCGGTTCCTGGGCCTTTCCATGGCCGGCTGGAACGCCCTGATCTCCCTGAAACTGACCGTCTACAGCGTCCTGGCGGTCCTCGCCGATCGGAAGCGCACATGAGCGACAAGCCGGTCCCGCCCCGCCCCGGCCAGGGCGCCGGCGCCTCCCGCCTGGCCGAGATCCTGCGCGTCGACCACGCCGGGGAGCTTGGCGCGGTCCACATCTATCGCGGCCAGCGCGCGGTGCTGGGCGCGGCGCGGGGCCACGAGCGGATCGCCGGCCAACTCGCCGAGATGGAGGGCCATGAGGCCGTCCACCTGGCCCGCTTCGACCAGCTGCTCAACGACCACCAGGTGCGCCCCACCGCCATGACCCCCCTGTGGCGCATCGCCGGGTTCGCGCTTGGCGCCGGCACGGCCCTGCTGGGCGACAAGGCGGCCCACGCCTGCACCGAGGCCGTGGAGACCGTGATCGAGCAGCACTATGCGGGCCAGATCGCCGAGCTGGAGAGCCGCGAGCCGGAGCTGGCCGCCGAGCTGTCCCGGTTCCGCGAGGAAGAGCTGATCCATCGCGATCAGGCGCTCGAGGAAGGAGCCCGCGACGCGCCGGGCTATCCCGTCCTGGCGGCAGTGATCCGCGCCGGCTGCCGGGCGGCCATCAAGATCAGCGAAAAGCTGTGACAGAGGCCGAAATCGAGGCCCTGCGCCGCGGGGCCGACGCCCCGGTCCGGGCCACGGCCTCCGACCTCGCCGCGGTCGCTTCCGACCTTTCGGCGGCCTTCCAGGACGACCCGCAGTTCTGCTGGTTCCTGCGCGACGACGCCAGGCGACCGGCCGCGCGGCTGGCCTTCTTCCGGATGCTGCTGGCCGGGATCGCGTTTCCCGACGGAATGGTCTCGCGTCCCCTGACGGGCGGGGCGGCGGCGATCTGGCTGCCCTCGGAATCGCTCGGCCCCAGCAGCTTCTGGAGCGAGATACGCAGCCTTCCCACGATCCTGGCGGCCACCGGCTTCTCCCGCTTCGGCCGCATGGTCGCCATGCGCGAGGCCATGGACCGCAACCACCCCCTGGACCGCCCCCACGCCTATCTCTGGTTCCTGGGGGTGCGGCCGGAGGCGCAGGGGCTGGGCGTCGGCTCGCGCCTACTCGCCGCCGGCCTGCGGGAGGTGGACGCCCAGGGGCGCAACGCCTTCCTGGAAAGCTCCAACGCCGCCAATGTCCCGCTCTATCGCCGCCACGGATTCGAGGTGGTGAAGGAATACCAGCCCGGCCCCGGCGCGCCGCCGCTCTGGGCCATGTGGCGCGAGGCCCGCGCGCCCGGCGCCTGACCCTCGACGGGACCCGATGTTCTTCATTTGATCCCGACGCGTCGCGGGTCTAGCGTAGCGACATCACAGGGGTCCTCCGACATGACACCCAGTCGACGCGCCGTCACCCGCATGCTCGCCGCAGCCGGCCTCGCCGGCGGCGCCCCCTTCGGCGCGGCCTTCGCCCAGGACGCTCCGCTTGCGCCGCCGGCGCCGGCGCCCGAGGCCGCCCCCGAAAACGAGGACCCCACCCGCGTCGGCGCCGGACGCGACAACGCGACCCGCATGGTCGCCCCGGTCACCATCAATGGCCTGGGACCGTTCGGCTTCATGGTCGACACCGGCGCCAACCGCTCCTGCATTTCGCATGAGCTGGCCGAGAAGCTCACCCTGGCCGCCGGACCTCTGGTGTCCCTGCACACGGTGGTGGCCGCCAAGCTTCGCCCCACCGTCCAGGTCCAGAACCTGCAGGTCGGGACCCGCAGCCAGCGCAACGTCACCATCCCGGTTCTGCCGATGCCCGGCGCCGACACCGACGGCGTCCTGGGGGTGGACTGGCTGAAGAACCGCCGCCTGGTGCTCGACTTCAAGGGCAAGAGCCTGGAGATCACCCAGCCCAAGCGCGAGGCCAGCGGGGAGAACCGCGTCGTGGTCCCCGCCCGCAAGCGCTCCGGCCAGCTCACCATGATCGACGCCGACGTCGGCGGAAAACCGATCAGCGCCATGATCGATTCCGGCTCCGAACTCTCCATCGGCAACGCCGCCTTGCGCCGCACCCTCCCCCCGCCCAGCCTGGCGGACCGCAGCAACATGCGGCGCATCGAGATGAGCACCCTGGCCGGCGAGCGGTTCGGGGGCGACCTCGTCTATGTGCCGTTCATGCGCCTGGGCGGCCTGACGCTCGGCAACGTGCCGGTGGTGTTCGCCGACACCCACGTCTTCTCGCTGTGGGACCTGGACAACAAGCCGGCGATCATCCTGGGCATGGACCTGCTGTCGCAGTTCACCGCCGTGGCCCTCGACTTCGGCCGCTCCACCGTGCGCTTCGACGTCGCCCCGACCCAGCTGTCCTGAACCGGCGGGAGGTTTCGAGGCCTCAGGCCTCCAGCTCGATGTCCCAGTAGAGGTAGTCGAGCCAGCTTTCATGAAGGTGGCGCGGCGGGAACCGCCGGCCCCGCTCCTGCAGCTCGTAGGCGCTGGGCCTGCGGGGCTTGTGGAACGGGTGCATGTGCGCCTCGGCCGGCGTCCGCCCGCCCTTGTGCAGGTTGCAACGGGCGCAGGCGGTGACGATGTTTTCCCAGGTGGTGCGCCCGCCGCGCGAGCGCGGAACCACGTGATCGAAGGTCAGCTCGTCGCCCGAGCGGCAGTACTGGCAGGTGAAGGCGTCGCGCAGGAACAGGTTGAACCGCGTGAAGGCCGGCGGGCGGTCCTGGGCCACGTAGTTCTTCAGCGCCACCACGCTGGGCAGCCGCATCTCGAAGGACGGCGAGTGGACCATCTGATCGTAGGTCGAGACCACGTCGACGCGGTCCAGGAAGACCGCCTTGATCACGTCCTGCCAGGGCCAGAGCGACAAGGGGTAATAGCTGAGCGGCCGGAAGTCGGCGTTCAGCACAAGCGCGGGCCAGCCGGACGGCGGGTGGCTAAGCACCTGCATGGCCGGGCCTCCCGGAGCGCCCCTGGGCGCCTATGTGGAACGCTTGGAAACTGAAGACAGACCCCTCGTTCACGACGCGCTGTCGGCGAACCGCGGGAGCCCTGGCGGGCTCTGATTCCCGACGCTGTGAAAAACTATAGGGGAGATTTCGGGACATCTCCATGACGGCGGAGCCGTCCTGGCGAGATATCGGTGCGGCGAAGCCGACTTTTTCAGGGGGAACGACGCGGAGCCGTCGATCCGGGGAGCCTTTGCGTCCTGGTCGTCCCCGCCCGCGTCCTTGCGGGACCTATCGGGCGGGCGGGGCGACTTGCCGGACGCTCAACTCAGGCGCCGACGATGGCGGTGGCGGCGGCCAGGGTCAGGCTGATCGAAACGAAGGCGATGGCGACGATGACGTCGAAGGCGTGGGCGAAGGCGGGAATGTTGCGAACGGTCATGGCTGTGTTCCTCTTTTGGTGTCCGGCCGGTCGACCCGGTCCGTCTGTCCATCTGGACGATGCTAAGATAGCTCTTATCTAAGCGATGTACAGATTAGTTTTACAATGTACGCTATTAGAAAATGTATGGCTCCCGAGCGGGATCCGCGGACAAACAAAAAGGGGCTCCGGATGGAGCCCCTCTCGTTCGTTTTGGAAACGGCTTGCGCCTTAGGCGAGACCGACCATCGCGGTGGCCGCGGCCACCGTGGCGCCCAGGACCAGCAGAAGCACCGGGACCAGGCGATCGAAAAGCCGTTCGAAGTTGGAGAGAGACGCGAGAGACATGACACACACCTTTCAGTTTGAACCCCGGGGGAGCGGGGCGCGTTCTTATTTGAACGATGCTAAGATAGCGTCCATCTGAACGGCGTCAAGATGATCTTTACGGCGCCCAGATATAGATTTACGGTGATCGCGATGAGAGAAGCTGCAGCCGCCGAGTCCCGGCCCTATCACCACGGCGACCTTCGCCGCGCCCTGATCGACGCAGCCCGCCGGCTGCTGGAATCGGATGGACCGACAGCCCTGTCCCTGCGGGCGGTCGCCCGCGAGGCCGGCGTCAGCCCCGCCGCGCCCTATCACCACTTCAAGGACAAGGGCGAACTGCTGGACGCCGTGGCCCAGGAAGGCTGGGAGATGCTGAACCAGGCGCTCAGCCAGGCCCGCGCCAAGGCCGACGGCATCAAGGACAAGATGGCCGCCCTGGGCGTGGCCTATGTCTGTTTCGCCCGGGACAATCCCAGCCTCTATCGCGTGATGTACGACGGGTCGCGCGACAAGGAAGACCTTCCGATGCACATGCAGCTGGAGGACGACAGCGCCTACTGCCAGGTGCGCGACACCCTGCTCGAGGCCGGCGCCGATCCCACCGACGAAGTGGCCCTCGAGCTGGCCACCACCGCCGCCTGGTGCGCCGCCCACGGCCTGGCCGAGATGGCCTCCTTCAAGCAGTTCGACCATCTGAAGGACGCGGTCGGCGGTGAAGAGGCCTTCTTTCGCGGCGTCTTCGAGCACATGAAGATTTTCGCCGCCGACGAGCGGGGCTAAGTCGGGCGGGTGACCGCCCTGACGTTCGCCACCCGCTTCGCGCCCTCGCCCACCGGCAAGCTGCACCGGGGCCACGCCTTTTCCGCCCTCACCGCCTACGACGCCGCCCGCCGGGCGCACGGCCGGTTCGTCCTGCGCATCGAGGACATCGACGCCACCCGCCGCCGCACCGAGTTCGAGGCTTCGATCCTCGAGGATCTCGCCTGGCTGGGCCTGCGATGGGAGCAGCCGGTCCTGCGCCAGTCGGAACATCTGGCCGACTACGAGCAGGCCCTGGATACGCTCGCCGCCCGCGGCCTCACCTACCGCTGCTTCCGCACCCGCAAGGAGATCGCCCAGGCCATGGCCAGCGCGCCGCACGGCGCCATGGAGGTTTTCCGGGGCGGGCCCCTGCCGACGGACGAGGAGGCGAGGCGCCTGGCCGCAGGCGAGCCCTTCGCCTGGCGCCTGTCGCTGGACGCCGCGCGCCAGGCCCTGGGCGGCTTCCAGTCCCTGAGCTTCGTCGAGGAGGGTGGCGGCCCGCAGGGCGAGCGCGGCGTGATCCCGGCGCGACCGGAGGTCGGCGGCGACGTGGTGCTGGCCCGCAAGGATGTCGGCGTCGCCTACCATCTGGCGGTGACCGTGGACGACGCCCGCCAGGGGATCACCCATGTGATCCGCGGGCAGGACCTGTTCGAGGCCACCCACGTGCAGCGCCTGCTCCAGGCCTTGCTGTCCCTGCCCGCACCAGTCTATCGCCACCATCGACTGCTCCTGGGCCCCGACGGAAAGCGCCTGGCCAAGCGCGACCGCGCCGAGACCCTGGAGAGCCTGCGCGTCCGCGGCGTCACGCCCGGCGAGCTCCGACGGGAGATGGGTCTTGAGTGACGCTGCGATGACTTCGGCGGACAACGGGCGCGGCAAGGCGCTGCTGGTCCTGCTGGCCGGGGCCTGCGTCATCGGGATCGGGCCCGTGCTGGTCCGCCTGGCCGACTCCGGGCCCTCGGCCTCGGCCTTCTGGCGGCTGGTCTTCGCCCTGCCCCTGCTGGCCCTGCTGGCCAGGCGCAACGGCGACGGCGTGGGCGCGCCCAGCCAGGCCTCCCTGCTGGCGGGCTGCGCCTTCGCCCTCGATCTCGCCTTCTGGCACTACGGCATCGCCTACACCTCCGTGGCCAAGGCGACCGTGCTGTCGAACCTCACCCCCGTGGTGGTGACCGCCGTGGCCTGGATCTTCCTGAGGCAGAAGCCCCGCCGCCTGTTCCTCGTCGCCGTGGCGCTCGCCGTCGCCGGAGCCTGGATCATGGCCCTGACCAAGGGCCAGGGCGCGCCCGTGAAGAACGCCCCCCTGGGCGACATGCTCTCGACCACCACGGCGATCTGGTACGCGCTCTATTTCCTGGCGGTCAGCTCGGCCCGGAAGACCCAGGGGGCCACGCGTATCATGTTCTGGTCCACCCTGATGGGCATCCCCATCCTGCTGCTGGCGGCGCTGGGCCTGCACGAACAGCTGCTGCCCGCCAGCGCGCTCGGCTGGGCGGCCTGCGTGGGCCTGGGCCTGATGCACGTGGCCGGCCAGGGCTCCATCGCCTGGGCGCTGGGACGCCTCCCGGCCGAGGTCGCCTCGGTGGTGGTGCTGATCCAGCCCATCGTCGCCTCCATCCTGGGCTGGCTGATGTTCAACGAGCTGTTCGGACCCTGGCAGGCCTTCGGCGGAGCCGTCGCCCTGGCCGGGGTGGTCCTGGCCCAGTGGGCCTCCCGGGCCCGCCCCGCCGCGGCCTGACGGATCGGCGAGCCGGCGCCGACGCGGGTTCCTCGGCCTACTGAACGATCAGCATGGCCAGGGACGCGGCCGCCATCACCGCCGTCGCCAGCCAGCCGAACCCTCGGAGCAGGCGCCCGGCTCGGAAGGCGCCCATGCGGTCGCGGCTCTGGGCGACCAGCATCAGCCCGACCATGATCGGCACGGCCGCCACGCCGTTGATGACCGCGCTCCAGAACAGCGCCTTCATCGGATCCAGCGGCGAGACCACGATTCCCAGGCCCAGCAGGGTCGACAGGGTGATGATCGTGTAGAAGCCCACGGCCTCCCACGGCTTGTTCTCCAGGCCGCACTTCCAGCCCCGCGACTCGCCGATGGCATAGGCGGCGGAACCGGCCAGCACGGGCACGGCCAGGAGACCGGTCCCGATGATCCCCAGGCTGAACATCGCGAAGGCCAGGGATCCCGCGGCGGGCTCCAGAGCCCGGGCCGCGTCGGCCGCCGTGTTGATGTCGGACTGGCTGGAGACATGCAGGGTCGCCGCCGTGGAGATCATGATGGCCAGGGCGATCAGGTTGGACACCCCCATGCCCACGAAGGTGTCGATCCGGATGCGCTTCAACTCGCCGCGCGCCTGTCGTGGCGCGTCAATCAGCGGCTCGGCGACGGGATCGATGTCCACGTCCTCCACTTCCTGGGCGCTCTGCCAGAAGAAAAGGTAGGGACTGATGGTGGTGCCGAACACCGCGACCACCATGACCACGGCCTCCTTCGAGAACTCGATCTGCGGCCGGATGAAGCTCCACGCCACCTCACCCCAGTCGAGCTTCACCGAGAACACCACCGCCACATAGGCCAGCAGGGTCATGGTCAGCCACTTCAGCACCCGGACATAGCGGTGGTAGGGAACGAACAGCTGCAGGCCCAGGGACAGGATCACGAAGCCCACGGTGAACAGTCGCGGATGGCCGCCGGCCACCAGGGACGCCGCCTCCCCCATCGCCGCCAGGTCGGCGCCGATATTGATGGTGTTGGCCACGAACAGCAGCGACACCAGCGACGTCACCATCCAGCGCGGCAGGACCTGGCCCATGTTCTCGGCCAGACCCGCGCCGGTCACCCGGCCCACCTGCGCGCAGAGCATCTGCACCGCGGTCATCAGCGGATAGGTGAGCGGCATGGTCCACAGCATGCCGAACCCGAACTGGGCGC
>DASUIJ010000302.1:0-2721 GCA_036279815.1 Phenylobacterium sp.
GCAGACCGCCGGTGTTCCCTGCGCCCCTGTCGGCCCACGGGAAGACTGGTTCGCGGGCGAGACCATCGCCGAGGCCGGCCTGCGCAAGACCTTTTCCCATCCCCGCCTGGGGGACGTCTCGATCCCCGACATCCCCGTGAAGCTGTGCGACACCCCGGGCGAGGTGAGGGGGCTGGCTGGGCCCGTCGACAGGCCGTCCTGGCCCGAGCGCTCCGCGCCGGCCACGGAGCCGGCCATGGACCGCCAGGCGCCTCTGGCCGGCGTCCGGGTCCTGGACCTGGGCACGGTGATCGCGGGCGCCCATGCCGGCGGAATCCTGGCCAATCTCGGCGCCGAGGTGATCAAGGTCGAGCCCGCGGAGGGCGATCCCTTCCGAAGCTACGGCGGCGGCTTCCTGGCCTACAACCGTGGCAAGCGGGGCCTGAGCCTCGACCTCAAGCAGCCTCAGGCCCGCGAACTGTTCTTCGATCTGGTCCGGCAGGCCGACGTGGTGCTGGACAACTACCGTTTCGGCGTCCGCGAACGGCTGGGGATCGACTACGAGGCGCTGAAGGCGGTCAATCCGCGGATCATCTCGTGCTCGATCAACGCCTATGGCAAGACGGGCTCCCGCGCCGAGCGCCCGGGCTTCGATCCGCTGTTGCAGGCCGAGGGCGGCATGATGCAGGCCCAGGGCGGGACGGACGAGCCGATCCTGCACACCATCCCCGTCAACGATGTCGCCACCGCCGCCATCGTCGCCTTCGGCGTCGTCGCGGCCCTCAACGCGCGCGAACGTTCGGGGCGGGGGCAGGAGGTGCTGACCAGTCTGATGGCCCAGAGCCTGACCTTCCAGCTGGGCGAGATGGTCCACTACGAGGGCCGCCCGCCCAACGACGTGGGGGACCGGGACTGCGTCGGGGTCCGCGCCCTGCACCGCTTCTACGAATGCGCCGACGGCTGGATCGCCGTGGTCTGCGAGCGGCCGGAGGAGGCCAGGGCCTTCGCCGACGTCCTGGGCCTCGACCTGGCCGATCCGCACGCCGCCCTGACCGCGCCCCGCGACGGCCCGCTCGCGGATCAGATCGCCGAGGCCCTCTCCGGATGCATGCGCGAGGAGGTGCTGGTCGGATTGCTGAACGCGGGCGTGCCCTGCGCGCCCTGCCTGCGTGGGCAGGAGGCGATGCAGAGCAGCTGGCTGTGGGAGAACGGGACCCTGGAGTTCTGGGACCATCCGCTGGTCGGAAGGATCGCGAGCGTGAAGGGATATGCCGACTTCTCCGCGTCGCCCGGGGGGTTCACCCACCCGACCCCGGAGCTGGGCGAACACAGTGTCGAGATCGCGCTGGAGGCCGGCTGGACCCCGGAGCGCGTCGAGGCGCTGGTGAAGGCGGGGGCCATTTTCGAGCCCGCGGGGTCCCGCGCCCATCTCCGTGACGGCGGCGGCACGGCCCTCGCGACCCAATAACGCACCAGAACCTGTGACGACGCAGGGTCATGCGGTGTAGAACCCGCCCATGATCGGAAAACTCAACCACGTGGGCGTCGCCACACCTTCCATCGACGAATCGGTGAAGCTCTATCGCGACGTTCTGGGCGCGACCTCCATCGGCGAGAAGTTCGCCCTGCCCGAACAGGGCGTCTGGGTGTGCTTCGTCAACCTCCCCAACAGCCAGATCGAACTGATCGAGCCGCATGGGGAAGCCTCGCCGATTCACGGCTTCCTCGCCAAGAACCCGGCCGGCGGACAACATCATGTCTGCTTCGAGGTCGAGGATATCCTGGCGGCCCGCGACGACATGCGCGCCAAGGGCGCCACGGTGCTCGGCACGGGCGAGCCGCGCATCGGAGCCCATGGCGTGCCGGTGATCTTCATCCACCCGAAGAATATGGGCGGCGTGCTGGTCGAACTGATGGAAACGCCCAAGGGAGCGCATTGATGACCTGGTTCACAGGGATCGCCATCTACCTCACGATCTGGTGGACGGTTCTGTTCGCGGTCTTGCCCCTGGGCGTGGTCAGCCATGCCGAGGCGGGCATCAATCGGGGCGACGGAGCCGATCCCGGCTCCCCGGTGGATCCCAAGCTCAAGCGGAAGTTCATCACCACCACCTGGATCTCCGCGGTCCTGTTCGCGATTCTCTGGGCCGGCCTGACCTTCCACCTGTTTCATCTGCCGGACCTCCATCACAAGTGGGGCTACTAGGCGCCGGCGCGCTGATTTCTTGCGCGTGCGGACCGGGGGGCGCTCAATTCTTGGGCGATCGTCGCAAAAGCCGCGCCGCCGCGACGCCGCCGGCTGCCGCCCGGCGTGTAACCCGCGTTACACCGGATCAGCACGGCGGCCTGAGGGCTTGCCCGTTGCGTTTTTCCCCGACGACCTGAAGGCCGCCCGCCTCCCTGGGCGGCCTTCTTTTCGCGCCCGTTCCGTTGCATAGCTTCATCTTACGCGGTCACGACGACTCGCCGCGCCCCGGAGCCGGAATGCCGCTGCCGCGTTACCCCATGCCAAAGCTTCGCCCAGCGACAGAGACCGCCCTCACGTGAGCACGACGGAAAGCCTCGACGGCCGCGCGCCGCCCTTCGGACTGTGGGAGCGCACCGTGGCCGGCCGCTACCTGCGCGCCAAACGCAGCCAGGGAGGCGTGGCCCTCATCTCGCTGATCTCGTTCATCGGCATCACCCTGGCGGTGGCCGTGCTGATCATCGTCATGAGCGTGATGAACGGCTTCCGCTCGGAAC